>JAAZIG010000201.1 GCA_012510325.1 Bacillota bacterium | reverse complement strand
TTAAAGTTTCCGGTGGTATTGGCGGAGGGGCCACACCCGTTCCCATCTCGAACACGGTCGTTAAGCCCTCCAGCGCCGATGGTACTCGGGGCGCGAGCCCCCGGGAGAGTAGGTCACCGCCGGAGAACTATCACGGGACAAGAGGGACGTACCTTCTTGTCCCACTTTATCTTATACGGGACAGGAGGGACGTACCTTCCTGTCCCATTTTGATCTCTAGGAGGGCAGCATTATAAGCGAGAAACTTACCCTGCCGATTCAAGCGGCGGCGGGGGTGTGTACTGCCTTTTGCATTGTTGATGAGTTGTTTTAGGGGGCCAATTACATTGAATGACTGGCTCTTTTGAAGCGATCCTAGATTACCTACAGAGCAAAGGGCTCTGGTGCTCATCGTCTGCCGTATATCGGGTGCTACGCAGAAAGGGGGAGAGCGTCTCCCCGAAATGTAATAAAATATGTGGTGAAAAACGATTCCATACTCACGCTTTAATAGATCCTGCTGAGAGGGTTGCTTTGAAAGGAAAATAGACAGATCCTGTTATGCAAGGTATAATTTGTTTGAGGTGAAAAAGATGCGTCGGGAAGCACTTCGGAGACAGCTACCTGCCCTAATAGATTACTTTGCATCCAACGATGATATCCTAACGGTATACCTTTTCGGTTCCTACGGTACCAATCGCTACATCCCTACGTTAAGTGATCTGGACCTGGCTATTATTTTTGGTAGTGATAAGACCCTTATGGAAGAAATGAAAATTAGTGCTGACATCTCCAGCTTGCTGGAGCGTGACGATGTGGATGTGCTCAATCTAAATAAAGCAAGAGTCGATCTTGGACACGAGGTTATCTCCACGGGTGAAATTATCTATGAAAAAGAGAGGCTGAAAACCGCTGATTTCGTTGAGCGAACTCTGCAGCATTATTTTGATTACGGTATCCCCTTAAAAATAATGAGAGAGGAATTTCTTGAAACGTTAAAGGGGGAAACTGCGCCTGATGATTGATCATAAGAAAGTGGCTGAGAAGCTAAGGATAATCAGAAGTAATCTGGATAAATTATCTTTGTTTCAAGATGTACCCGTTCATCTTTTTTTCAGTGACTTCAAGGAATTTGATTCGGCCAAATATAATCTACAGACAACCATAGAAGCAATGCTGGATATTTGTAACCATATTATCGCCCGAAATGCGTTCGAGGTCCCCAAAACAAACGTAGACGCTTTCCGGATGCTTTGCCGCAAAAACATCCTTAGTGCCGATATGGAGGACACCTACACGGCTATGGCCAGGTTTAGGAACAGGGTTGTACATCTGTACGATCAGGTTGACAGCCGGGAAATATACCGCATGATCAATGAAAATTTGGGGGATTTCAAGCGTTTTCCCGAGGATATCAAAAGAACAATGCGTCTTTAGGGTTGATTGTCTTATAAGGTGAGCTGGGGATGACGTGGTTGGCGTAAGCAAGCAAAAGGGGACGGTTCTGTGTGGTCTTAACAGGCATAATTATTTTTATTATTCTTGCTTCCTGCGGTGCGGTCGTTAAGTATGGCAAGCAGCACTGGCTCATTGCCGGCTATAACACCATGCCACCGGAAAAGAAGAAAAATGTAGATATAACCGGACTGGCCAACTTCATGGCAAACAGTTTTTTTGGAATCGGCGCTTTCGCCCTTGTCGGATCACTGGTCACCTCACGCTGGTGTCCCAACCTGTTCCCCTATCTCCTGATTCTCTGCAGTGCTGGTACTGTTTTGATGTTGCCGGTAGCGCAGAAATTCGATCACAACAAGAGAAGCGGCAGAGAAAAAAAGGTCTTGCTCGCTGTGCTGGCCTTCGCTGGCATTGTCCTCATCACCATTGTCTGCTTGATGATCTACAGTCACCGCAGCCCGGTGGTGGAGATAAAACCCGAGGGAATTGTCATCAGCGGGATATACGGTGCCGCCATATCCCGAGAGGAGATCACCGGGATTGACCTCAAAAATGAGATCCCCGGGGTTCTCTCGAAAAACAACGGCTTTAACTGCGGGGATGTTCGCAAAGGGCATTTTACCCTGAAGGAAATGGGTCGGGGCCGACTTTACCTCGAATCGGGCCAAGGTCCCTTTGTTTACATTTTTACAAAGGAAAGTTATCTGATTATCAACTATAAAGATCCCGTATGCACTAAAGCACTTTACCAGACTCTGCTGGACGGATTTCCAATGTAGATTCTTCCAGCTGCTTTGCCGCAAAAATATCCGGGACAAGAGGGACGTACCTTCTTGTCCCACTTTGTTTTGTAAGACGAATCTTACAATGCTATCAATGCCGGCTGCGCCAGTAAAAAGAAAGTTTTTTCTGATGCGCCACGGCGAAAGCCCTGATTTTGTCAGGCTGAACTGGGTAGGCCAGGGTGTAGGGAGACTGTTTTTAGTTTTCTTCCTGATATTATTCCGGGTGAAAGGTGCTGATTCGGGGAACTTCTTCTATCCAAAGCTTTTCCATTTCTGCTTCGCTCATCACATCGAGGTTGGCTAACAGCTCCTTAACCGGATAAACAAGAGTCTCCGGACTCAATTGAAGAGCCTCTGTTTTGAGTTTCTCAACTCCCAAGGTTGCCCCTCCAGCCTAATTCCCACTTTTAAATCAAAAGTTGAATTGCGGAGATGAATTGAGTGCCGGGGGTAAGATTCCGAGGAAGGCGACCTGGCTGGTAGGCCGAAGCTTCCAATGCCAGCGATCTGTTCTATTGGGACAAGAAGGTACGTCCCGAAAGCGCCGGTTAAAGCCGGCAGTAGGTAGGCGGTGAAAGTCCGCCACATGGTAAAGAGTAGCGACCAGCCGTGACCCTGAGTCATGCGTCGGCTACCCGCGAGGGGGCGGCGAAGCGTTGACAGGGGGCGAGTAGGCCAGGCTATTGAGCTCCGAAATCACCCCTTTGGGTTGCCGACCTCGTGGGACGAGGGGGAAGGCAGCACCGGGCGTCACGTTAGCGCGAGTGGCGTCAGGAACCTGCGGAGTCAGAGAACCAGGGCATGCTCGCAAACCTACTGCGCGGAAACCGGGAG
>JAAZIG010000200.1 GCA_012510325.1 Bacillota bacterium | reverse complement strand
GATGTGGCGGTGACCCTGGCGCATCTCCTCGCGCATATCGACGATCTGCACCTGCGGCAGATCCGCGGGGGTGACCCGGGCGCTCATCTCCAGCAGCGCCGAGCCGCCCTGCTCCGCCTCGTAGTAGCTCTCCAGGGACGGGGTGGCGCTGCCCAAAAGCAGCAGGGCGCGGTGGTAGCGCCCCCGCCACCAGGCCACCTCCCGGGCGTGGTAGCGCGGCGCCTCCTCCTGCTTGTAACTCGTTTCATGCTCCTCATCGATGACGATGAGGCCGATCTTCTGCAGGGGGGCAAAAACTGCGGAGCGCGCCCCCAGCACGATGGGCGCCGACCCCAGACGGATCCGCCGCCACTGCTCCGTCCGCTCCCGAACGGTGAGGCGGCTGTGCAGCACGGCCACCTTTCCGGGAAAGCGCCGGGAAAAAAGTTCGATCATCTGCGGTGTCAGCGAGATCTCGGGCAGAAGCACCAGCGCTCCCCGGCCCCCCTCGAGGGTGCGGGCGATGGCCTGCAGGTAGATCTCCGTCTTGCCGCTGGCGGTGACCCCGTGCAGCAGCATCTTCTCCGGGCGGCGGCGGTCGAGGGCGGCGCAGATCGCTTTGAAGACGCGCCGCTGCTCCTCCTTCA
This sequence comes from Bacillota bacterium, assembly GCA_012510325.1. Taxonomy (GTDB): domain Bacteria; phylum Bacillota; class Dethiobacteria; order DTU022; family DTU022; genus JAAZPQ01. The sequence continues at coordinate 10,930 of JAAZIG010000200.1, read as the reverse complement.
GCGGCAGCGGCGCCTCCGCTTCACCGGTGAAACATTCCTCCAGAGGCGGTCCCGCCGCTGCGGCCGTTGCGGCAACCTCCTCCAGGAGACCTTTCTGCAACAGGGCCCGGACGATCTCCCGGCGCACGCCCAGGCGGGCCAGCTCCCGCCCCGGCAGCGGCCCGCGGGAGCAAATCAGCTCCAGGGCCCGGCGCTGCGCCGGCGCCCGCGTCAGCTCCGCCGCCGCCGCCGCCGGGGTCGGCGCCAGGAGCAGGGGCGTCAGGGGGCGGTTGCGGCGAAAGGGAGCGGGCAGCAAAGCGTGGAGCGCCTCGATTTTGCGGCAGTAGTAGCGGTGCGCCATCCAGTGGAGCAGGGCCAGCTGCTCCCTCTGCAGCAGCGGCTCGCTCCCCTCCACGGCGATAATCTCGCGCACCTCTTCCACCGAGGGCTCCGCCAGGGTGCGCAGCAGGTACCCGCGGTACTCCTTGCGACCAAAGGGAACGCGCACCGCCGCCCCGGCGACGGCCTTGCCCCGGAGGTGCTCCGGGATGCGGTAGTCAAAGGGACGGTCGACGGCGTCGCTGACCAGCTCGATGAGGATCTCGGCGTACTCAGCCATCTTCGGTTAACAAAGGCCTAATCTTTTGATAAAATGAAACCATCGGCCTGTACGGCCATAACTGATGAAAGGTTGATGCCAGTGTTCTCCCTCCTAATGCCGGTTAAAGATCTCCTCAAACAGAACCGAAACTGGCTGATCATGGCCGCGGCAATCTTTGCCGCCGGCTCTTTTTTCGCGTATTTGAGCCCTGCTTTCCAGGCCAACCCGCTCACGGGGCTCGATGGACAGTTTGAGGAACTGGAGCAGCTCTTCGCCATTTTCCTGGCCAACCCGCCGCTGATCACAGCGCTGCTGGTCTTTCTAAATAATTTCGTGGCCATGGTCCAGATGCTCTTTTTGGGGGTGCTCGCCGGGCTTTCACCTCTGGCGACCCTTTTTCTAAACGGCTATCTTTTGGGCGCCGTGGCGGCCCTGTTCAAAGCCGAAGGGAGCCCGGTTTTGCTGATGCTCGTTGCCGGAATCCTGCCGCACGGCCTCTTCGAGCTCTCCGCCCTCTTTCTCTGCGGCGCTTTCGGGCTGAAGCTCGGCTACCACTGCCTCGCCGCCCCCCTGCCGGAGATGACGCGCCGCCAGAGCTTCAGACATATCTGGAAAGAGATTGTCTCGCTGATCCCCCTCATCGTCACCCTGCTCCTGGCCGCGGCAATTATCGAGATCTTCGTGACGGCGCCGATCGTGGCCAGGCTGGGTTAGGGGCGGCCGCTTCAGCGGTCTGGGCCGGTTCGGCCGCCTCAGGGACGGGCCGGCACAAGCGGCCGGACCCGGTCGAGGATGCGGTGCGCCAGAAGCTCCTTCGACATCAGCGGCAGCTCTTCGGCGCCTCCCGCGCGGTTGAAGATGCAGACCTGATTGGTCAAAGAGCCAAAACCGGCACCGGGAACGGTAAGATCGTTCAGCACGATGAGATCCAAATTTTTGCGGCGCAGCTTCTCCCGGGCGTACTCGGCGGCCTTCTCCGTCTCCATGGCGAAGCCGACGAGGATCTGCTTCTCCTTGCAGCGGCCCAGCTCCTCCAGGATATCCGGATTTTGCTGCAGTGTCAGAGCTCTCCCGTCTCCCTTTTTGATCTTCTGCTCCGCCGTCTCCGCCGGACAGTAGTCGGAGACCGCCGCCGCCTTGATCACCAGATCTGTTGCCCCGAAGCGCTCAAGCACCGCCCCGTGCATCTGCCTGGCCGTCTCGACGGGGACAAACTCGACCCCCGCGGGGCGGGGCAGCGCCGTGGGACCGCTGACCAGGATCACCTTGGCGCCCCGCTCGGCCAGAGCGGCGGCGATGGCGTAGCCCATCCGGCCGGTGGAGCGGTTGCTGATAAAGCGGACCGGATCGAGAGGCTCCCGCGTCGGTCCGGCGGTGACGAGAGCGCGCAGTCCCCGGAAATCCTTCTCCCGGAGAGAGCTGCTCACAAAAGCGGCAATCTGGGACAGCTCGGGCAGCCGCCCCTTGCCGCAGATCCCGCAGGCCAGATCGCCTGTGTCCGGCTCCATGACGAGGCAGCCGTGCTCGCGCAGGCGGCTCAGGTTCTCCTGCACCGCCGGGTGCAGGTACATCTGCTCGTTCATCGAGGGAACCACGACGACGGGACAGCGGGCCGCCAGATAGATCGTGGTCAACAGGTTGTCCGCGATCCCCCTGGCGAGCTTGCCGATGGTGTTGGCGGTAGCCGGGGCGATGACAAAGACCCGGGCGGCGGAGGCCAGATCGATATGGCGCACTTTCTCCCCGTCGGAAACCCAGAATTGATCGACGAGGGCCGGGCGGCCGGTGAGCGTCTGAAAAGTAAGGGGGGTAACAAACTGAGCGGCCCCGGGGGTCATCACCACCTGGACCTCGTTTCCCTCGCGCATAAAGAGTCTGACCAGCTCAGCCGTCTTGTATGCGGCAATCCCTCCGGTAACCCCTACCAGGTACATCCGGGCGGCCTCCTTTAACTGTTTTCACTGCTGTGAACGCTCTGCGGCGACAGCTCGATCTCGATCTTCCCTTCATTGATCTCATGAAGACCGACGGTAACCTCTTTGCGCGAGCCGCAGTCTACTATCTGGGTGGCTCCGTTGCGCAGCTGGCGGCCGCGCTTTGCCGCGGCGATGACCAGAGTGTATTTGCTGTCGACCCGCTCCAGCAGCTCATCGATTGAGGGGTGGATCATCTCTCTTCACCTCCCGAAGCCGGCGGCCTGGCGCCGCGGCTGATGCGACATTTTTCCGCCTCGATAATGGCGTCGATAGAGGCGGCGGCATCTTCTACCCGTCCGTTCACCACGAGGTAGTCGTACAGGTGGTAGGCGGCCAGCTCCTGCTGCGCCGCCTTCAGGCGTCGGCGAATGCGGACGGCATCTTCGGTGCCCCGTCCGCTGATCCGCTCTTTGAGCGCCTCCATCGAGGGGGGCGCCAAAAATATCAGGACAGCCTCCTTCAACCGGCGCCGGATCTGCAGAGCGCCCTGAACATCTATCTCCAGCAGAAGGTCGGTCCCCCGGGCGAGGTTCTCCCCGACAGCCTGTTTGAGGGTCCCGTAATAGTGGCCGTAGACCACGGCCCATTCGAGGAAGGCATCGCCGGAGATGAGTTTCTGGAAGCGGGAGGGCGTCGTGAATTCATAGTGGCGACCGCAGGTCTCCTCCGGCCGGGGCTGCCGGGTAGTCAGCGATACGGAGAGCTGCAAAGACGGCCGCAGCGCCAGCAGTTGGCGGCAAACGGTACCCTTGCCCACCCCTGAAGGGCCTGAAAGAACCACCAGCAGTCCCGCAGCCATCGGCTCATCCCCCTGGAAAATGATCTCTACTTGCCCTCTTCGCCGGAACCGGTGCTGCTCACCTGAAGACGATGGCGAACCGTCTCCGGCTGAACCGCCGAGAGGATGATGTGCCCGCTGTCGGCAATGATCACCGCCCGGGTCCGGCGTCCGTAGGTTGCGTCGATGAGAATGCCCCGCTCCCTCGCCTCGCTGATAAGCCTTTTGATCGGCGCCGATTCGGGGCTGACGATGGCGATGATCCTCCCCGCGGCGACTATGTTGCCAAACCCGATATTGATCAATCTGGTTGACACCCGCTCCACCCCTTTGCCGGTATTCTTTATTCGATGTTCTGAATCTGTTCCCGCATCTTCTCCAGCTCGGTCTTTATCTCCACCACCAGGGCGGTCAGCCGGTAATCCTGGGCCTTGGCCCCGACGGTATTAATTTCGCGAAAGATCTCCTGGGCGATAAAATCGAGACGGCGGCCGACGGGTCCTTTGTTCTGCTGCAGCGCCCCGCCGAAGGCCTTCAGGTGACTCTTCAGGCGGATGATCTCTTCGTGAACCGCCGCTTTTTCGACGATGACGGCACATTCGGTGATCAGCCTGCTCTCATCGAAGTTATCCGCCAGCGCCTCCTGCATCCTGCTCTCCAGGCGGGCCCGCTGCTCCTCGAGCACCACGGGCGTGAGCGCGTCAAGCTCTTCGACGAGCCCCGCCAGGGCGGTCAGCCGCTCCTGCAGATCCCGGGCCAGATTGGCCCCCTCCTCCCGGCGCCGACTGATGAGCCCCTCCAGCGCCACCTGCAGCGCCTCCTGCAGGTGGTCCCAGAGCAGCGCCTCCTCGGCCATCGCTTCGGGGAGCTCCAGCACCCCGGGCAGCTGACTCAGCTCGAATACGCCGATATTCATGGGCAGATCGAGGCGCCCGGCCAGCTCTGTCAGGATCCGGTGGTACGCCCCGGCGAGCCGCTCATCCACAGCAGCACCCTCCTCACCGGCGGGAGAGCCGCGCATGATGATATTGATCTCGACGCGGCCGCGGCCGATCTCCTTCTGGAGCAGGCGCCGGATCCGGTCCTCCAGGGGATGAAACTCCCGGGGCAACCGGAAAAAGAAATCGGCGTAGCGATGATTCACCGAGCGCAGTTCGACGGTGGCGCTGAAGGTCGGTCCAATGCAGCTGCCTCGTCCGTAACCAGTCATACTTCTCAGCAAGATCCTCTGATCCCCTTTTCTGACGTAGTGAGCCTGTGCCCGGCGCTAGAGCAGCCATTTGAACCCGCAGGCGAGCCGGGCGGCACAGCTCCGGCTGCCGTTCCTTTATTTTAACACCTTGTCTCCGGCAACTCAAGAAACTTTAAGGATAATCCTGGAGCGCGGCGGCGGCCCTCCGGGCAAGCCCCCGCACAATCTTTTTTAATTATCCGTCTATTGTCTATTGACAGAATATTTTAAGGGAGCTATAATATCTTTATTAGTAAAGATGGCTTGCTCGTGATGATAACATCTGTTGGACCGAACATCTCCAGCCCTCTTTGCAGGCAACTACCGCTGCAAAATGATGCTCTACCGTCAGGATTACTCATCTTAGATACTTTCTGTAGTGATCGCGGCACCCAGGACACTCTAGTCCCAACAATCAATTGATCGAAAAAAATGACCAGCTGCAGCGCTTTTTAATGAGAAGCGAGTGAATAACAGGGATGAATCAGGCATATTGTTCAGGGCAAGCCCAATCCAAAAAGATGGGTGGTTCAATATGCCTACATCTGATCTGCCATGGTCGGAGGAGTACAAGGTCCACGGAGTCCCCCCCACTTTTGAGCCGTATCCCCGGGTTCCCAGCCACCATTTTCTCGATGAAGCCGCCAGAGGTCACCGGCGGATGGGCTTAGTGCAGATGGGTTGTTACGTCAGGTATCCCCGGCTGAAGGAGATGGCCGACAGCGCCGCCTACGCCCTTCAGAAGATGGGCGTGAAAAAAGGCGACCGCGTCGCCACCATCCTGCCCACCTCCATTCAGTTTTTCCTCGCCGACCACGCCATCTCCAAAGCGGGGGCGGCACACGTCCCCTGCAGTTTTCTGGAACCGCCGGAGATCTTGCTGCACAAATTTCAGGAGGCCGGGCCGCTGGTGGTGATCACCCTTGACCAGCATCTGGAGATGGTCCAGAAACTGCAAAAAAACGCCTCCTTCAAGGAGATCATTGTCACGAACCTGCAAGATTTTTCCCGGCGCCCTCCCCGGAGCAAGAAAGATCCGGGAAAGGGTGTTCACCGGTTTATGGAGCTCATCTCGGAGAAAAAGAAGCCGCTGCGGGTTAATTTTAATCCGGACAACGATATCGAAACTCTCCTCTTTACCGGCGGGACGACGGGGCTGCCCAAAGGATGCATGCTCTCCCACGGCAATATTGTCGCCAACAGCATCCAGAACAGCTTCGCCATGGGGATAATCTCCCAGACGCTCATCGGCAACAGCTCCGTCCTGCTGGGGGTGCCCTTCTTCCACAGTTACGGCCACTGCCTCATGCATACGATGACCCTGATGGGCTTTACCCAGCTGCTCGTTCCCGACGCCCGCGATATCGAGAGCATGGTGCAGATGATCCGGGAGCACCGCCCGGTTTTACATGTGGGCGTCCCCACGCAGTTCATGAAGATGGTCGAGGGGAAGATCGACAAGATCGGGCTGTTCGGGCTGTCGGGCTCGGCGGCGCTGCCTCCGGAAACGCAGAAACAGTTCGAGGAAAAAGAGGCCGGAGTGATCATGGAGGGTTACGGCCTTTCGGAGATGTCTCCGGTAACCCATTTCAACGCCTCGGTGATGATCAGGATCTTCGGGGGCCGCCGGATTCTTTCCCTGATCAGCTGGCTGCTGCGCCTGCCGGGGATCTTGACAATTGTCCAGCGGCTCATCCGCATCGTCGGCTACAAGTTTGTCGGAAGGGTTTTTTCTTGGATGGTCCTGGTGCTGACGAAGCTGTCCGGCCGGATTTCCGGGCTCAGCAAAGAGGAGAAGCAGGCCGCCATCGGCATTCCTTTTCCCGATACCGCCGTCAAGGTCGTCGATCTGGAGACGGGCCGGGAGCTGAGCTACCGGGAGATGATCGAGGAGGGGAAAACAGGGGAGATGATGTTGAAAGGGCCGCAGCGCATGCTGGGCTACTGGCCGGTCAAGGGGACGGGCTACGACAAAGAGGGCTTTATCCACAGCGGCGATGTGGTCACCCTCAACGAAGAGGGTTACTTCCGCATTGTCGACCGGACCAAGGATATGATCAACGTCTCCGGCTACAAGGTCTACTCCCGGGAGCTGGACGATATCCTCTACGGGCATCCCGCTGTGGCTCTTGCAGCGGCGGTGGGCGTGCCTGATCCGGTCAAACCCGGCAGCGAAACGGTCAAGGTTTTCATCCAGCTGAAGAAGAACTATCAGGGCGAGATCGCCGAGCCGGAGATTAGGCAGTATCTCAAGGCCAAGGTGGCCAAATACGCCATGCCGAAGCAGATCGAGTTTCTGGAGGAGATGCCGCTGACAGAGATACAGAAAGTCAACAAGAAGTTCCTCCGAGAGCAGGAGCTGAAGCAAGCAGCTCACCAGTAAGGTAAACTGTAAAGGAGGGGAGGCCATTTAGCAGATAACGCGTACGTCCCAGCAGGTAATTTTTAAAAATTTCAAGGAGGTTTCAAATGAACGCCGAACAATTGAAAGATGCCCTGGATGCATCACTGGGAATGTCAGCCGATGAGCTGAAGGAGACCCTGCCGATGATTCTCGATGGGGTCAAGGAAGCGGGACTGGAAAATTTACTGGAACAGGTTCCCGACGCTGTCCCGAAATTGATCCAGAAAATGAACGAACTCGACATCAAGACATTCATCGAGGATAGTCCGGATCTCTCTAACAAATTCATGGAGATTCTCTGGGACAGTGTCAGCATACTGATCGAGCAAAACCCCGAAGCCAAAGCCCAGATCGAGAAAGCCGGAGATGTCAGAGCCAATTTTGTGGCTACAGATACACCGATGGAGAGCAACCTGGTCATCGCTGATGGAAAGCTGAAGGGCGGTGCCGGGCTGCTGGACAAGTCCGACATCAGCCTGTCCGGCCCGGTAGACGCGATGCTCGGTCTGCTGACCGGTTCGCTCCATCCCATCTCCGCGTTTATGGCGGGGAAATACAAAATTGACGGGGATATGGTGCTGGGGATGAAGCTGGCCCCGATCATGTCCAGCGTCTCCAAGATGTTCGTCGGCGAATAACCCCGCCGCCAGTAATGACACCTGAGTTGTAACATAAAAAAACTTACGCGTCCAAGGCAGGTGATGGCCAGTTTTTCCTGGCCATCACCTGGCGTGCTTGTGGAGGAATCCCGGGGCCCAGCGCCGCCGGGATTCGTTTTTCAGGGGGCGCCGGTGGGATCGTCGGCCCTTTTTTGTCGGGACAGCCGTTTCAGCCTTCCCGGCAGCGCCAGCACCCCGTCGACAAGGGTGGGCAGGAGAGAAGCGGCACAGATCACCGCCCATTCGCCCGCCGTGAGCACGGCCGTGCCAAAAAAGATGCTTAAAAAGGGATGGTAGATCACTACCATCATCAGCAGGACAGAAGAGAGCACTGCGCCGTCCAGGAACAGATTGCGGCGGCGGCTTTGCGGGGCGCCCTCCTCGCTGCGGCAGTCGTAGACATAGATTAGCTGACAGGTGATCAGCGCGGCGAAGGCGATGGTGCGGGCCTTGATCACCGGCTCTCCCGCCGCCAGGGCCAGGCTGAAAAGCGCGATGGTCACCGCCCCGATGAGGCCCCCCCGCAGGAGCAGCTTCCCCCAGAGCCCCCTGCTGAAGAGCCCCTCGCCGCGGCGGCGCGGCGGTTGCTCCATCAGCTCCTCCGCCGGGGGATCCGCACTCAGAGCCAGCGCCGGCAGGCCGTCGGTGACCAGGTTGATCCACAGGATCTGGATCGGCCGCAGGGGCAGCGGCAGCCCGCAGAGCACCGCCAGGATCATGGTGAGCACCTCCCCGGTGTTGCAGCCGAGCATGAAGCGGATGAATTTGCGGATATTGCTGTAGATGGTCCGCCCCTCCTCCACCGCGGCGACGATGGTGCTGAAATTATCATCGGCCAAAACCAGTGAAGCCGCTTCGCGGGTAACGTCGGTTCCGGTGCGTCCCATGGCGATGCCGATATCGGATTCCTTCACCGCCGGGGCGTCGTTGATCCCGTCGCCGGTCATCGCCACCACCTCGCCGCGCCTCTTCAGGGCGCGTACGATCCGCAGCTTATGGAACGGGCTCACCCGGGCGAAAACCTGCACCCGGCCGATCTCCTTCTGCAGGCGGCGGTCGTCGAGGGAGTTGAGCTCGGCGCCGGTGAGAACTTTACCCCCGGGCCTCAAGATCTCCAGGCGGCGGGCGATAGCCTCGGCAGTAGAGCGATGATCGCCGGTGATCATGACTACCTTGATCCCGGCGCGGCGACAGAGGCGGATCGCCGGCAGCGCTTCCGGACGGGGCGGATCTTCAAGACCGAAAAGGCCGGCCCAGATGAGCTCTTTCTCCACCGCCTCCGCTTCCTCCCGGTCGGCGTCGCCCCGCCCGGAGGAGCGCTCCGGAAGTTCGCGGTAGGCTACCGCCAGGGGGCGCAGGGCCAGCCCGGCCATGATCTCGAGCTGGGCGAGCAGCTCCCGGCGCTTCGCCGCAGTGAGGGCGATGGGCCCTTTTTTCTCGGAGTGATAGTAAAGGCAGCGCTCCAGAACAATCTCCGGAGCACCTTTTAAGAGCAGCTGCCGCCGGTGGCGGCCGCGGCCCTGCAAAATGACGCTCATCATCTTCCTCTCGGAAGAGAAAGGGTACTCCTGCTCCCGGGGCTTCGCCCCGGGCGCGAACCCCGCTGCAGCAGCGGCCTGCAGCAGCGCCGCCTCCGTGGGATCGCCCCGGAAGGTTGACCCGTCGCGGTAAGCGTTGTTGCACTGAGCAGCGATGAATAGTGAAAGATGAAGGGCACCTTCCCGGGGGGGCGAAGAGCGCGGCGCAGCACCAGTGGCTCCTTTTTTTTGCTGAAAGCGCCCCTCGGAGAACTGATAGAGGGAGTCGCCGGCGAAGATCCGGTTTACGCTCATCTTGTTTTCCGTCAGCGTGCCGGTCTTGTCGGAGCAGATCACCGTCGCCGAGCCGAGGGTTTCAACGGCGGGCAAACGCCGGACGATGGCGCGACGGCGGATCATCCGCTGCACCCCCAGGGCCAGGGAGATGGTGACAATGGCGGGCAGCCCTTCGGGGATCGCGGCCACCGCCAGGCTGATCCCGGCCATGAGCATGGCGTAGGGGGGTTCCCCCCGGATCATCCCGAACACGGTCATCGCCGCACAGACCCCCAGACAGGCCCACACCAGAACCTGACCCAGCCTGCCCAGGCGGGCCTGCAGGGGGGTCACGCTGCGCTCCGCCTCTTTGATCAGGTGGGCAATGCGGCCGATCTCCGTCTCCATCCCCGTAGCCACGGCGAGCCCCCGCCCCCGCCCGGCGAGCACTTCCGTTCCGCTGAAAGCCATATTGTCGGCGTCCCCCGGCGAAGCCGCCGGCGCGGTGAGGGGGGCGCTGCTTTTCAAAATGGCCGCCGATTCGCCGGTGAGCGGCGCTTCGTTGACAGTCAACCCCTGCGTCTCGAGCAACCGCAGATCGGCGCAGATGCGGTCCCCGGCCTGCAGATAGACCAGATCGCCCGGGACGACCCCCTCGGCGGCGACCTCTTTGACGGCTCCGTCGCGCCGTACCCGGGCCTTCGGTGCGGCAAGCTTCTTCAGCGCTTCCAGGGAGCGCTCCGCACGATACTCCTGGATCAAGCCGAGAACAGCGTTTAGCAGGACGATTATCAAAATAGTCAGCGCATCGGAGATCTCGCCCAGCAGCGCCGCGAGCAGGGTTGCTCCGAGGAGTACCAGCACCATGAAATCGCGGAATTGATTCAAAAAGAGCAGCGGCAGGGAGAGACGGGAGGGCGCCGCGAGGATATTCTTACCCCAACGGCGCCGCCTTTTTTCTGCTTCCTCCTCGCTCAACCCTGCGCCCGGAAGTGTTTCAAAATGGCGCAAAACCTCGTCCCCGTCCAAGGCAGTCCACCGGCTAAACATCGCTTTCCCCCCCGGCATCCTCTCACTGTTACATTGATATGAGTATGCCCGCGGCGCCGCGCTGATGACTGGCACAGCATCCCCAAAATGCACCACAGAATGAGCCACGGGGACGGATCTCCCGGCCCATTTCGCACCACAGAATGAGCCACAGGGACGGATCTCCTGGCCCATTTTCTATCGATGCACCACGGGAATGGTTCTCCGATGTAGTGAGAAGAAAGACACCCCAACAAAACGCCAGTGGTAAAATAGCTTAGAGCTTTTAACAAAAAGGTGGGACAAGAAGGTACGTCAGACTGTGTGATAAATAATACTCGAAATTTATTTATCCCACTGTGGTAGCAAATACGTTCAGAATTAGGGATTCGGGTTATTAATATGAGGTAAAAAAGAAGGTTATCCCCCACATTCATTGCTTTCATATGGGGATAAGATAGTTCTCACACAGTCTGACGT
>JAAZIG010000199.1 GCA_012510325.1 Bacillota bacterium | reverse complement strand
TTCCACGGGCAGATCGAAAGCAAGCAGACCCTTTGCCCCCGGTGCAACAAGCCCGCCGGGGAGGGCAAGTTCTGTAACAATTGCGGTGCTTCGCTGGCCATTAATAAATGACCGCGCTGCGGTGCTCCCAATTCCGACGCCTCCCGTTTTTGCGGTGAATGCGGCGAGCGGCTAGACTAACCGAAAGGGCAGGTTTTTTTTCCGGTGCAGGCGAAGGAGGTCCTCAATCAAGAGATGAGCCCGCCGCAAAGCCTGTCCCCGGTCGCTGATTCGAATCTTGGTCTGCAGATCCAGCCGGGCCATGGTTAGCCCTGCCGGTTCATCAATGAATATTGGATCGAAACCGAAACCTCCGCTGCCGCGAGGGTGCCCGGCAATGCGACCGGGCAGCTTCCCCGGGCCAGATAGATTTCCCCGGGCACAGCGATGGACATTACACATCTAAACCGGGCCCTCCGTTCCCGTGCTGGCCGGCCGGCCAGCATCTTTAAAAGGAGGCGGTTATTTTCTTCATCCCCCGCCTCCGGCCCGGCAAAACGAGCGGAGCAGACTCCGGGAGGATCCCCCAACGCCTCCACCTCCAGCCCCGAATCATCAGACAACATCATTTTTCCGCATGCCCTCGCTATGTGTTACCGGCTACCTTAAACCAGTTCCGGTTTTAAATGGCATGCCCTTCGTCATTGAAGAAAGAAAGGGCACCCGCACCAATCTCATTCTCGCGGAGGGCAACCAGTATTCTGTTCCCTCCCGTTTTGCCCGCCAGAGTGTGCGCTTGAGGCGTTTTGAAAAGCATTTGGAGCTCTTAGATGGGCAACAGGTAGTTGATGCCATTGAACTTGGGCCCGGGCGGGACAAACGCTTTATTAGAGATGAACATTACCCGGAACATCAGCGGGCCGGTGCAAGAAAAATCCCCTCCAATCCTCTACAGGCTGATTTTTGATGTCAACATTGTATCCCTCCAACTCCAAGGTGACAGTGCGGTGATTGTTATGGCGACAATTTCATCACCAAAAACAGGAACTGATGATACAATCGGTATAATATCATGGGGGCGGCATAGAACGCAGGGGGGATGAAGTTTTCTATGGAATAGAATGCGAAGGGGTTGCGATGGTGAATTCCGGCTTTATAGCGATCCGGAGAAACAGTAAAAATTTGCCGCCGGATTACCATTAAAAATATAAATTAAAGCGGTGATTTGTGTTTTATGAAAATTGGAGCCCGAACATTTAAAACCGGTTTGGTAGTTGCTTTAACAGTTCTATTGGCCGACCTTTTGGAGGCAAAGATTGGTGTTGTAAACTTTAATATTATTCCCGGGATTGCAGCTATTACAGCGATAATAGCGATGCAGCCCACTGTTAAGGGCAGCTTGCAAACTTTTAAAAATAGGTTAATCGCTACTTTTGTTGGCGCCATCATGGTATCCATACTGGCCTTGACCATAGGACTGAATGCTTTATATCTGGGACTGGGCAGCATTGCGATTATCTTAATATGCCTACAATTAAAACTGAGTGAGAGCATCAGATTTGCGATCGTAACTTTTGTCGCCCTGGGGGTCTACCATAACAGTTTTGATCTAATGCAGGTTGTCTACCGGGTTTCGGGAATCTTAATCGGCCTGGTGGTCTCCACAGGTTTAAATGTCATTTTTATGCCTCCCGATTATACTGAAGATTTAAAGGCACAAATAAACGATTTGCGCTTAAAATTTGAGTGTCTCTACAGAGCAGTAATTAACGATATGTTAAGAGACAAAAATGTGGAAAAAGAGATCATTAAAGATAAAAGACAAACTATAAGGGACGAATTGGACGACACCAGGGATATATTATCACTTTTGATGGACGATGTTTTCTTAACCAGGGAAAGCCGCTCTAAAAAGAAATTATTTTTAAAAAAATACCGGCGTTCCATTAATGCTATACAATCAAATCTTGAACGATTGACGGCTTTGCATAGAAGTATTATTTTTATGGCCGGTGAGCCCCAATATTCCGGGATACGGCAGGATTTATATGAACACCTGGAGTATCTTTTGAATTTGCATAAGAATATCTATGATTACATCGCTTTAAACAAGGTCTACCAGAAAGTGGAGGAGACTATTGATACAGAAAAAACACGGGAAAAGATCGTTGAAATTATCAAAGTAGATAACCGTGAATGCATTTTTGAATTCTATAATATCTATGTTGAAGCCATGCGCATAAATGAAAAACTGGAACAATTAATCGATGAATTCGAATTGTGAAACCATGGTGATGCGGGATTCGGTTGTAGGAGCGATCTCTAGTCGCCCGAAAAGAAAAGACTGATGAGTCAAAGTCACCGTCCCTTTGACTCACCGTCTTTCGTTGTACTGTCCCCTCTTTTTATCTGACTATTTACTGCCAACTTCCGACTTCTAACTTCCGACCTCTGAAACTACTACAGGTTTTCCTCTTTGAGCGCATCGATGATGTTGTCGTGCTTCAGCTTGGAACCGGCGTGCAGCATGGTGATGAAGACGATGACGAAGACCCCGGCGATGCAAATGAGGATCTCCTTTACGGGTAAAAAGAAAGCAAAGCCGAACACATTGCCGAAGCCGTTGTACAGACCCAGGGTAATCAGGATGCTCACCGGCAGGCCGTAGAGCAGGGCCTTGAGGCCGTAGAAGATGCTCTCGTAATTGATCATTTTGTTGAAACCCCCGGGAGTCAGCCCCACCGACTTGAGCATGGCGAATTCGCGGCGGCGCAGGGCCACGTTGGTGCTGATGGTGTTGAAGATATTGGTCACCCCGATCAAGGTGATCAGGGTGATGAAACCGTAGAGGAAGATGGAGACTGCGGTGGTGGTTTGCTTCATCTCCCGCTGGATCGCTTTAACATCCTGAATATAGAGGCCCTCGGTGTACTGTTCACAGATGGTGCGGAGCTGCTCACCTAAGTCGGTGCTCCCGTCTGTGATCAGGTAAAGCTGCAGGGAACCGCCGCTGGCGTAGCTGGTGATGCCGCCTTGCTCCTCTATTAGTAACCGGGTTGCCTCAAAAAGCGTGTCGGAGACAAGCAGGTCGACCCAGCCCAGGTCGGCATGTTGAAGCCCCAGAGGGAGGCTGCCGGTGACGGCGCCGAGCTCCACGGTAATGGTGGGAGCGGCTGTTTCCTGCCCCTCTTCTTGGTCGATCATTCCGCTCAGTTCAAGGCGGTCCCCTGTTGCCGCCCTCAGCGGTTTGTACTCCGTGAGTTTCTCTTCATAAGTTCTGCTGTTGTTGATCAGAATTGCTCTGGGGTTGTTCGTATCCTGAAAAATCTTCATCTCCAGCCCCTCTTCCTCAATGAAGGTTTCAAACTCCTTCTCTCCCAGCGCGGTCAGGTGAAAGTAGAGGTGGTAGCGGCCCGCTTCGTCTGCCGGAAGGCGCTCATTGTCGATAAAGGTTTTCTGAAAGTAGGTGCTGAAGCTCTCCGGGGGCAGCCAGGCATCGGTGAGGATGGTCCGTTGTGCGGTGCATCTTTCCACGCCGTCAAGAGCGGCGACTTGTGCACCAAGATCTGTTTGTTCCTCGGGGGTGAGCGAATCGACCATGACGCTGAAATCGAAGTTGAGCTCCTGGTAATACATTCCGCCCCCTGTTAGTGCATAATTGATGAAAGTGGAGAAGGAGATAAAGAGGACGATGCTGATGAAGAGCGAAAAAACCGTGGTCCGGTAGCGGCGGCGGTTGCGTTTTAGGTTCTTCAGGGCCAGCTCACCCTCGAGGCCAAAAATACGGCGGGTCAGGGGAGATGTTTTCACCGTTTTTCCGCTGATCTTGATATCGGCGCTCTGCCGGATCGCTTCGATGGGCGAGATTGCCGCGGCCCGGTTGGATGGAAGGTATGCAGAGATAAAGATGATCAGGGCGACAAAGGCTGCGGTGAGCGGGACCATGCCCGGGGAGATGACTGCGCGCAGGGCGAGCCCTTCAGCGCCGAACATAAGCTCTCCGGCGAGGCGGTTGACCGCGGAAAGGGTTACCCCGATGCCGCCGATCCCGGAAAGCACTCCCAGCGGTATCCCGATCAGCCCCAGAATGAGACCCTCGAAGAATACCGATCTCCGGATCTGGCCGGGGGTCGCTCCGGTGCTGGCCAGCAGTCCGAACTGTTTTTTTCGTTCGCTCACCGAGATGGCGAAGGCATTGTAGATCACCGTCACCGAACCGACGATGATCAGCAGGATGATAATCCCGGCAACGGTGTTGAGCGCAGCGATAGCCTGTTCATTTTTGGAGATGCCCAGGAATTTTAAAAGTTCGTTGTTGTAGACGTATTCCACGTTGCCGGCTGCTTCGGCCATCTCCGGCACCCGGTCATAGAGCTGCCGCGGCTTTTTCCCCAGGATGGAGACATTGACCGCTTCAGCAGCTCCGGAAGCGGGCGGCTCCAGAAAGGACACTGCGGTGAATCCGGGGGCGCTGCTGAAATGCTCAAAGTGCGGTTTGGCGATAAAGCCGGTGATGGTATAGGCTCGGGTGGAGGAGGTGACGAACTGCTCGGTATCATCATGCGGCGATTCCTCCGGGAGGGGTTTTCCCTCCGGGTCGAGCCGCTCGCCCAGATCTAGCGTGATCGTGTCGCCGATCCGGTAAGCTTTGCCGCCTTTTTTGATCGCTTCCTCTGAAAGCAGGATCTCACCTGCTTTTTCCGGGTAGTGCCCTTCCGTCAGGCTGATCGGCATATGGCGCAGGGCGGTGTGGTCGTATTCTTTGAGCAAAAAGTAAGGGCGCTCTTCGCTGGTCGACTCTTCAAAAAGAGCAAAGCCGGCGGTGCGGCTGAGCATTGCCTTTTCGGTATAGGCATGCTCTGTCAGATATTTGACCTGCTCCGGCGCGACGCGGTAAAAGGTAGCGTGGAAATCACCGTCGGTCTGCTTGGCCCTCCGGACAAAAAGGTCCTGGAAGCTGACTGCGATGGTGATGGTGGCACAGATCATCGCCGCCGATAAGATGATCCCGATAATGGTGACGATGGTGCGCCTCCGGTTGAGTTTAAGGCTGCGCCAGGTGAGGCTGTTCAAGATATTCACGGCCGGATCACCTCGTCTTTGATCACTCTTCCGTCGGCCAGGGTGATCATCCTTTCGGCCTGCAGGGCGATCTCGTGGGAATGGGTGACCATGATCAGGGTTTGATGATAGCGCTTGTTGGATAGTTTCAGCAGCTCGACGATCTCCTGCGAGTTTTTGCTGTCCAGGTTGCCCGTGGGTTCATCGGCCAGGACCAGGGCCGGCCGGCTGATCAGGGCGCGGCCGATGGAGACCCGCTGCTGCTCTCCGCCGGAGAGCTCGTTGGGCAGGTGGGCGGCGCGTCCAGACAGGTTCAGGGTTTCGATGAGCTCTTTTGAAAATGTCAGATCCACTTTTCTGTTGTCCAGCAGCAGCGGCAGGGTGATATTCTCTTCCACATTGAGGATGGGCAGCAGGTTGTAGAACTGGTAGATCAGTCCGATCTGCCGCCGCCTGAAGATGGCCAGCTTGGTTTCATTCAGATCGTAGATATCGGTCTCCTCGATAAACACTCTCCCGGAAGTGGGGCGGTCCACCCCGCCGATCATATGCAGCAGGGTCGACTTGCCGGAGCCGGAGGCCCCGACAACGGCGACAAATTCGCCGCGTTTCACGCTGAAAGAGACGCCGTCGATCGCCTTGACCTGCGTGGCGCCGCTCCCGTAAACCTTGGAGAGGTTTTCCACCCGTAGTATTTCCATAGATACCGGCTCCTTCTCTGTTAATGTCTTCAATTATAACGGTCCAAGGTGACGCTGCGATGACTGTTCAGGTGACAATTTTGTCACCAACCTTGGGGTGAAGGCTTCGGCGGGTCCATTAGCCCAGTGGCAGGAACAAAATGCAATGGGAACGAAGGTATGAAAGTGTTCTGAAGATATCTGCTATAAATAATTTGAAAGGAGTGCTACCGTGAAAAGCAAAATTGCCAGTTCCATAAGGCTTAAAACCCAGCCTGTTGCTGTGCTCCGGACAAAAGTAAAGCCCGAAGGGGCTATGCAGTTCAAAGAGGGCGAGCGCGGTTGCATTATCTCCTTGTTGGACGCTGCAGCTAAAGGGAAGGTTGCTGTTTTCGATGAAAAGACCACTGCTTGTCCGGGAGGCAAGGTGGGTTTGGGGTTTAACCGCTTTCAGTTGGGCCATATTGAGTATATGTTATCAACGGGGATTCCCGGTGGCAGGGCAGGGGAATTTTATAAAAAGACTCCGGAGTTGGCGGCCAAATTTGCCGCCGGTTTACCGGAGGTTATCCCCTCAAAGTACATTGTTTTTAAACCGCTGTCGGAGTTGAGCGAAACCGAAAAGCCGGCAATCATTATTTTTCTGGTCAACGCCGATCAACTTTCTGCACTGGTGGGATTGGCCAATTATGATCAGGATGCTCAGAACAATGTGAACATAGATTTTGCCTCCGGCTGCCAGCAATCAATACTCTACGCACTGGCCCAGGCTGAACAGAAGGAACAGAAATGTGTCGTGGGGCTGACCGATCCCTCGGCAAGAAAAGTCATCGCTCAGGATCTTCTTTCATTCAGCATCCCTTACGAACGTTTTTTAGAACTGGAAGGGCAAGTGGAAGAGAGCTTTCTGACCAAAGAGACATGGCTGCAAATTGCAGAAAGAATTTGCTAAACTAACTATCTGGGTGGGGGTGGGTCCGGGAGGGGCTCATTTTACCCATTAAGAGCCCCTCTCTGAGGGTAATTTTTCAAGCGGGGACACTCGCTTACTCTATCCCTGGTGTCTCTGGCGGTAAAATTTGATCGTGAACTCTGCGCCTTCGCCCGGTTCATTTTTCACAGTGATATCACCGCCCTGTTTTTTGACGATAGCCCGGGCCATGGCCAGGCCGATGCCGACCTGATCGGGGGCGGCCCTTTTCCCCTTGTAGAAGCGGGTAAAGATATGGGGGAGCTCTTCCGGGGCGATTCCGGCACCGCTGTCGCTCACCCTGATCGCGGTATAGATGGGGTTCTGGGTCCAGCTGATCTGCAGGTTTCCGTTTTCTGGGGTGTGCTCGATACAGTTCTTGATTACGTTGGTCAGCACCTCCCCGCTCCATTCAAAATCGCCTGTAAAGACAGCCTCCCGGTCACCTTCCAGGGAGACCTGCAGCGCTTTGATCTCCAGCGGCAGGGCCAGTGAAGCGAGGGTCTTTTCCAGCAGAGCGCCGACCGGGACGGTCTCTTTTTTCATCGTCACCGCTCCCGCATCCAGCCGGGATAGTTTCAGCAGCGAGCTGACCAGCCATTCGATCCGCTGCAACTGGGCCCGCATCCGCTCCAGGAAGAAGGCCCTCTTCTCTTCGGCGGGGTTTTCCGAGAGCAGATCGCTCAACATGGAAAGCGAGGTCAGGGGGGTTTTGAGCTGGTGTGAGATATCGGCGAGGGAATCGGCCAGAAGGGTTCGCTCCTGCTGCAGCGTTTCAGCCTGCTTTTTGAGCAGCGTGGTGATTTTGTAGATCTCATTTTTAAGGATGCTCAGATCGCCTTCGCGGTTGTCCCGAATTTCCAGGCTGTAGTCGCCGCGGCTGATCTCCCCGGCGTAGCGGGTGATCCCCCGGATCTGGCTGTACTGGGCGCGCAAAAAGAAAAAGGCTGCGGCGGTAAAGACGGCGCCGGCGAGAAGGGGCAGGAGCAGATAGCCGGACAGTTGGAAGCGGAAAAGTTTCCGCATCAGGGGCGTTTCCGGGGAGCGCTCCTCATCGCTGAGGCCGTATTTGGCGAGGATGTTTTTTCCTCTGGCGGCGCTCTGTTTATCTGTTTCGGCAATCGCCCTGATCAGATCCGCCTCCGCCTCGGGGTGCTTTGCGGTGATGGCGCCGACAATGGCGGCCTGACTCTCCAAGACGGCTGCTTTTAAGTGGTGGCGGCCGGCCAGGGCCAGCAGGAATCCGGCCAGCAGCAGCCCGGCCAGCAGCAGGAGAAATGTTGCCAGCAACTTTCTCATTTCAGGATTTTTAAATAGCCTTATCTCAATCACCCGCTCTGTAGCCCAGGCCGCGGACGGTTTTGATGATTTCCGGTTTCCGGGGGTTGTCCTCAATCTTCTCCCGCAGCCGCTTCACATAGACGGTCAGGGTGTTGTCGCTGACAAAATCGCCGTCCAGATCCCAGGTTTCTCTCAAGATCTGGTTGCGGGTGAGCACCTGCCCCCGGTGCTGGGCGAGGGTCAGCAGGAGCTTGTACTCCTGAGCGGTAAGCCAGAGCAGCTCATTATTCTTGTACACCTTTGCTTCGGCGGGGTTGATTCTGAGGTTGCCGAGAACAATCTCCTGCTCAGGCTGCCGGTTGTAGCGGCGCAGGACGCTGTTGATCCGTGAAATCAGCTCCCGCACCCGGAAGGGCTTGGCGATATAATCGTCGGCCCCTAAATCTAGTCCCATGATTGTATTGACCTCATCATCGCAGACAGTGAGAAAGATCACCGGGGTGTCGCCCTGTGCGCGGATCATCCGGCACAGTTCAAAGCCGCTGCCGTCCGGCAGATTAACATCTAAAATGATCAGCAAATAGTCCCGCTCATCGATATTTTTGGCGGCGCTTTTGAAGTCGTGACAGAGGTGTGTGGGGAAACCTTCGCGGTTGAGGGCGTATTCGATGCCCATGGCGATGGTTTTGTCATCCTCAACGACAAGGATCTCCTTCACGGGACAGCCCCCCCTGAGTTTAGGCGGTAGCGAAGCTCAAGTTCATTTTACCGCAAAAACGGCGCTGCCGCCAACAGCCCTGCTGCGGTCTCACCTTAATCCGGCATTGTTTGGGATAAGATCCGGTAAAGGGTTGCGGTGGCAGCAGGGTCCTTGTAATTGATGATAATGAAGCTCTCCGCTGT
>JAAZIG010000198.1 GCA_012510325.1 Bacillota bacterium | reverse complement strand
TCACGATGGTCCTGTTCGAGCAGCTTGATAGAAAAACCAATCCAGCGGCCTGTTGCCGGCGGTGTTCCATCACTAGCCTGGTATTCTTCAAGTTCGTAGTATTCACCGGTAACTGTAACGGTATTGTTTTCCTGCACTATGGTAATGTTCTCATGGTTGGTCTGGCCGTCAGAGGCTACCTCAATAGATAAAGGCCCGGAGGTAGTCGCTTCATCAACAAACGCCAGAATAAGATCTTCGGCATACTCTTTGCCCTCGAGATCCTCTGCCGTAAAAGAGAGCACCTGATTTTTCCCTCCAGGGGTGGGGTTCATATAGAACCAAAATTCATCTTCAGCCTGACCGGGTAATGAACCTAATGTCACCGTATATTCGGTAGTACCAATAGTGAGGGTTACTTCTTGGTTGGCCAGTTCGGGGATCCGGATGGACAAACCGATCCAACGGGCTGTTTTCGGCGGCGTCTCGCCGCTGGCGGGGTATTCAGTCAAAGCATAGTAGTCGCCGGTGATGCTGACATTGTTGTTGTCAACCTGAACCAACTCAACTTTGTCGTGATTGGTTGCCCCATCGGAAATCACCAGAAAGGTCAGGGTAGACTCAACTGCAACGGCATCGAGGCGCGCCTGCAGCGCATCCCGGGGCGGTATGGGCGGCAGCGCATCAATTAAAGCCTGAGCGCTCTCAACGTCCTCGGGCAGCGAACTCTCTTCCGCTTTTTCTACCGCTTCTTCCGCTTCTAGCAAATCTCTTTCTGCTGGGAAAAAATCGATGAGGCCGGCAATTTTCCCCAAGATCAGGTCAACATCAGCGACAGCAACCTCATTGTCGCTGTTGACGTTGGCTGCATGCCAGCTTTCTCCCTCCAGCTCTACATCCGGCAATTGAACAATATGGCGGAGAATCAGCACGGCATCAGTCACGCTAACCTCGCCATCATCGTTCACATCGCCGTAGAGAAATGTACTTTCAGCAGTCAAAAGGGGCATTGTCAACACAATACCCCATAAGACAATCAAAAAATAAACACCAAGGCGTTTCGCCAGCTTGGTAATCCTCACTTTACCGGCACCTCCAGGCATAAATTTGGGGAATTATCCCTAAGCAAAGTCGATTAAAGTTTTCCCATTTTGCAAGTGTACATATTATTCTTAGTAATTCTACGTTTTAGTGCACTTTCCTGCATTTTATATATAATATCCATTTCTCTGACTTTAGCAATTCCCGCGACTCCATATTTACAGATTGTGGAGTGACCCTTCTATCCAACGTAACAGCGTTATTGTTGGAACGAATCTGCCATATGAAAGCATATTAACAGAATCACAAGACAATATAGTGTCACCCGGAGGTAAGTTCAAAGATAATCTTTTGTTTAATTTATTCTTTGTCAGTCAATTCCATTTTGACCAACCCTCCGTGATCATCGGAAGTGATCAGCTCTATTCCTTTTAAACCCCTGCCCTTAAGCCAAACTAAGAAACTAGGTGGCTTCAGATTCACTGTCACCGATTTTCAGGCCCAATATCTCACGGTAGCCCTCTTCGTTGACGCCTATGGCAATGAGAGCTCCCTGAGAGTGCACCCGGCCATCTTTGCGTATTTTTATGTACATCGCATCCACAATGACAAAGGGATAAGCCTTCTCGCGCAGATCCCGCTCATTCCAATCAGTTACAACGGGATCCAGGACTTTACACAGCTCGGAAACAGTAGATTTGGAAAAGCTGGTGCCGCAGAGT
>JAAZIG010000197.1 GCA_012510325.1 Bacillota bacterium | reverse complement strand
GTCAGCGCGGTAGGCGCGGGGCAGGCGGTAATTACGGCTACCACGGAAGACGGCAGCTTTACCGCTACCTGTACGGTGACGGTAACCCTGCCTGAAGAACCGCCGGCAATTGAGCCGGAAAAAGAACTGCCCCAAACCGGCGCTCAGCGCTATCTGTATCTCCTGTTTGGCTGTGGTTTGCTGTTAACAGCCGGCGGCTTCATCTGCCTGCGGTTGAAAAAACAGAGCTGATGTCAACAGGCGGGGACTGGATATCTCTGCAGCGGCGCCAAAAAGCTGCGAGAAACTAAAGCATAGCCAAGCTGCGGGGGCAGCCTTGCAAGGAGGGGTTGTTCCCACAGCTTGCGAGCTGAAGGAAGTAGTGGAGAAATTCCGTTTTGAAATCGGCGTGGATCCGGTGATCGTTGATCCTTGAATATTAGCTGGAAAGAGGGTGTGCCCATGTATTGTCCTGTGTGTGGTGCAGCTGTCAGCGGGGGAGCGAAATTCTGCCGGGCCTGCGGCAGTTCACAAGGACAGCAGTCCGCGGTCTCGCCCCCCGCGGGTTCCTCCCTGGTGGGTTTCTCGCCAAAAATAAGCGATCCGGCTTTTGCCCGCTATCTCAGACAGAGCAATCTCTGGGCGATTATATTTGCTTTGATCCTGGCAGTTGTGGCTATTGTCGGTTCCTATATCGCCGGTGAGAGGGGCACGGAAATGGATAATCCCGAATCCCTCTATATCGGTCTGGGCGTCGGAGGAATGTTTATGACCATTGCCCTGTTTCAGGTTCTGAACCGAAAAAGAGGCCAAACCTTTGACGGCACCGTCGAAGATAAACATGTCCGGAAAAAATCCAGACGGCACGAATATGGAGACGGTGACTACCGCTACGTGGATTACCTTCTCTACATGGTCGTCGTCCGCAGCGACAGCGGGAAAAAGCACTTTATCAGGACGGAGAACGATGACACCCGTTACAATTACTACCAAATTGGCGATCGGGTGAGGTACCATGGCGGGCTTAAAACTTATGAAAAATATGACAAGAGCAACGATCAGATCATCTTTTGTAACGCCTGCGGGACCCTTTGCGACATTGCAGACGACCACTGCTTCCGCTGCAAATGCCCGCTGTTAAAGTAACTGTGTAAAATGAGAGGAGAGAAAATCATGTTTTGTGAAAACTGTGGCTCCAAACTTCCCGAAGGTTCCCAATTCTGTGTTTCCTGCGGTGCGAAGGTGGAATCACCGCCTGCCGCTCCGCAAGCGGGGCAGTCCTTTGCCCCCCCTCCTCCTCCGCCTCCCCCCGGGGCAGCTGTGTCCCCTTCTCCTCCGCCCCCTCCCGGAGCGGCTGTGCCCCCGCCCCCTCCGCCCTCTTTCGGGGCAGCCGCACAATCGCCGCCTCCCCCCCATGCGGCTGTGCAACCGCCGCCGGTTCAAACACCGGTGGAGCAGGCACCGCCTTCACAGGAATTTGTGCCCACCGCTCAGAGACAGCAGGCAGCTTATCCCAGATCCCAACCGGCAGCGGGGAGCCCGGGGCAGCCGGTGAGCGGAGCGCTGAGCGTGGGGCAGTATATCGGCATGTTTTTGCTGCTGTGTATACCCCTGTTAAATATTGTCCTGCTGTTTGTATGGAGTTTTGGCTCTTCGGTCGATCTCAACAAGAGGAATTTTGCCCGGGCCGCTCTGATCATGGTGGCTATCGGGGTGATCGTCGGTGCCATTGCCGGCGGCCTGATCGCGGAAGCGCTGAGCGATCTCATGTATGGTTTTTAACTGAAAAGCATTTCTGAAGCGGTCGGCTCCTGCTCCATCGTTCAGTAACGGTGTGGAGGCTGCTTTCCTTGAAGCCCCGGCGGCAGGATGAAACATAACGCGGAAATGAGGTGAACAGGTTTGAAGAAAAAGGAGCTCAAAATTTCCTATACTTATGACCCCTTGAACCGGCTTTCCACTGCTGCGGTCAACGGGGAGACCACGAAGCACTATGGCTACGACGGGGCGGGCAACCTTGTTTCCATTTCCCCGCATAAAAGAGAAATACCCGCCGCCGTCACCGGGCCGGGGACAAGCAGCGGCCTTGTTGCCGCCGGGGAGAGGGTTGAGCAACAAGAATCTGCCCCTCACAAGGAACCCCCGGCCATGGATAAGCGCTTCGGTGATCTGGAGGAGCAATACCACCGCTACAACAGCGAGGTCCAGGCCGGGGCCATCTCCCTGGAGCAGTTTGAAGAAAAGGTCAACGAGCTGCGCTTTCAGGATGCCGGCGGCACCTGGTGGCAGCTTCGCTTCGACGGGATCTGGCTTAAGTGGGACGGCACCGCTTGGGTGGAAGCCCAATGATGAGCCGCCAGTGAAAGAGACTGAGCCAAAGAGACGAAAGCCTTTGTTCATCAGGAGCTGCTAGGACGGTGTCTTTGACTAAATGGGGGACTTTTGCTCCCGAGGAGGGTTTATCGATGAGCCAGATTTGCGGAAATTGCGGGACCCGGATCGATCCGGGTGGGTTATTTTGTCCGTCCTGCGGAGCCGGGCTTCAAGCAGCGGCAGCACCTGATGGAGGTGCGGCCATGGCCGTTTCGGCGGCGGGAGTTACAGCGGAGCCCCCGGCAGCGGGCCTTCCGGATTTCTTGGAGTATTTCAAAAGATTTTTAAGAGATCCGCGACAACTCGTTCCCATCCTGGTGCTGGCTTTGTTCTGGTTAATTTTGTCCCTGCTGGCGGCACAGAGAATCAACCCCTGGCCGATAAAGATTCTCTCCTTCCTGACCTTTGCCCAGGGAGGGATGTACTGCGGGGTCTGGGGGGCTGTCGGCGGCATTTTCGGCAAAGCAGTGTTTGCTTATTTTTTCAGCGCCCTGCTGATGCCCCTTTTTTCGGGGAAAAACCCGTTCAAGGGGATGGCGTTGAAAAGTCTCGCCTCCGGTCTGGCCCTGCAGGGTTTAACTGCTGCGGCCGAGCTGATCAGCGGAGCCGGTCTGGCTCTCATCGTCTTCAACTTTTTTACCGGCAATGGCAGCCCGGTGAACAGCGCCGCCGGCATCGTCGGCCTTTTGCTGGCCTTGAAGGCTCTTTTCAGCCGGGGTGATCTTTTGCGGAATCTGGCCCTCACGGCGGCAAATAAGCTGAGCAGGGGGAAAACGCCCACACCGCTCACCGTAAACCGGGTCATCGCCGGCTACGGGGCCGGAAGCGCCCTCGGTGTGCTTCTTTCCTTTATTTCTTACCCGTACCTCGCCTATATTCTCGGAGCGCTGCTCTTGACTGCGGGAGTGGTTTTCACCAGGGTCCGCCCGGGAAAGGCGGTGCCGGCATGAAAACGAATCGCAGGGTGATCCTGGCGCTTTCTCTGTTTCTGTTGCTGCTGCTGCCGGCGGGAGTCGGGGCGGTGCAGGCTGCAGCCGGCGGGGAGACAACCCTGATCGATGAAGGGGCTCCTTTTCCCTGTGGTGAAACCGGGCAGGAGCTGCCGGGGGCGGGGGCCCCGCTGTCGGGTTTGGCGTCGACCCCCGGGATGGGATTGACCGCTGAGCCCTGGAAAAACATTCCCGACGATCACCAGTTTCCCCGCATCGTTCCCCGTGGCGATGGCCACTTTATCATTGATTGGGGCTATGACTGCGGCTGTCAGGAGGAGCCCTGGGAGAAACATGCCGGGCCCCTGGGAACTGCCGCCATCTCGCTCATCGCCGCCGTTGCCGCTGCCCTGGGGGCTTCCCTGGGTTCAGCGGGGGGCGCCGCCGCCGGCGCCGTAGCGGAAGCTCTGGGGGCTGCTTTCCCCGAGGCCGGTGCTCCCGATGCACCCGAGGCTCCTTCTGAAAAAGATGAGCCTGCCGAAGAGCCCGCCGGCGATTATATGTTGCCGCCGGAAGCGGGTTTTGGCGGACCCGCCGAGAACCCCTATACCAGCTTTTTAAGCGGCAAGGGCCCGGGGGATTGTGTCAGTTACGGTCTGCCCCGCTACTGGGTCAACACGGCCTCTTTGAATCTGGTAATCGGCGACACCTTTTTTGAAAGCCGGGGCCTGGGGCCGGAGATCAACCTGACCCTGAGCTACAACAGCGCCTCTGAGGGGAGCGGCATTTTCGGGCGCGGCTGGAGCTTCTCCTATGAATGGCTCCTCGAGCAGAAGGACGCTCAGGTGTGGGTCCATCAGGGCTCGGGCCAGAGCCTTCCCTTTACCACCGCCGCCGGGGCAACCCCGGAGCAGCCGGTGGAGGCACGGGCGCCTGCCGGCATCTTCCACCGCCTCATCGACTACGGTGATCACTGGCTCTACATCGAGAAAGGGGCACCGCTGTACCGGCGCTTTGACCGGGTGCCGGGAATGAATTTGGGCCGTCTCACGGCGGTGAGCGATTACTATGGCAACAGCGTCCGCCTGGCGTACAGTTCCCGGGGGAACCTGGAGACGCTCACCGATGCAGCCGGCCGCATGATTCGCTTCACTTTCAACGAAAAGAACCTCTGCACTGGTTTTGCCCTGCCCGACGGAAGGAACGCTTCCTGCGGCTACGACGAGCAGGGCCGTCTGGTCCGCACCGAGGATCTGATGGGTATACCGGTTGACTATGAGTACAATACCGCCTCCGCTCTCACGAAAATGGTGACCGGCAAGAGCGCGCGGACCGTTGCCTTCACCTACCGGCAGGTTGGAAGCGAGCGCTTGCTGAGATCCTTCAGCGACCCCAACGGAAATGTAACCTGCTATGAACTGCTTTCCGCCTCCCCCCGCCGGGTTGCGGTAACCGATCCGGAAGGAAACATAACCATCTTCCAGAGCCAAGGCGGACTCACCGAGCAGGTGAGCGACCCCCTTGGCCGGGCCGCTGCCGTGGAGTACCGCGGCGGCCTTCCGGTTAGCCACCGGGACCGCAACGGCGGCGAAATCAGCTGGGAATACGACGGGGCCGGCAACCAGATCAAAGAGATCGATCAGGCCGGTGAAGCGCTCACCTTCTCCTACGATCACTTTGGCAACCTCACCGGGATTACCGATCCCCTGGGCGGCAGATGGGCCTATCGCTACAACGACCGCCACAGCCTGGTGGGAATCACCAGCCCCGCCGGCCGCGCCAGCTCCATCGATTACAATGAACAGGGCCTGCCCGTCCTGCTGAGCGGGTTTGGCGGGCAGAAAATCCGCTACGAGTACGACCGTTTC
>JAAZIG010000196.1 GCA_012510325.1 Bacillota bacterium | reverse complement strand
AGCCTTTCGATCCCCCTGAGCCTTTCTTCATACTGATCCGGATAGCGCTTGTACAGAATCTGCTCATAGCCCGCTTCCATGATCAGGGTGATGAGCCCGGCGAGATGCTTCTCGCTCTTGCCGCTTTCGCCCGAGGCGAGCCGCGCCTGAAGGGCCTCCAGGGTGCGGCAAAGGGTGCTCCAGCCTTCCTTTCCCCGGACCGGGACAACCCGTCCGGAGAGGGCGGCGGCGAGGGGAGCGCCGCTCTCTTTCAGCTCGCTCCAGAGGCGGTTGCAGGTCGCCTCCCCCAGCCCCGGCTGCAGCAGGGCCAGGCGGCGCCAGGATTCTGCATCAGCGGGGTTGTGCAGTACTTTCAGGTAGGCGAGCACATCTTTGATCTGGCTTTTTTGCAGGAACTTCACCCCGCCGAAGGTGAGGTAGGGAATCCCCCGGCGAAGCAGGGCAAACTCCACCTCCGTGGAAAGAAAAGCACTGCGGTAGAGCACGGCAATCTCTTTCAAGGGCAGCCCGCTGCGCTGCAGGGCGGAGATCCGATCGACGACTATGGAGGCCTCCTCACGGGCATCGCGGGCGCCGATGACCAGCGGTTTTTCCCCCGATTCCCTTTCGGAAAATAGTTTTTTCGGCAGTTGAACCCGGTTGAACACAATAGAGGAGTTGGCCAGAGCAACGATCTCCGGGGTGCTGCGATAATTCTGCTCCATGCGCACTGTCAGCGCCTGCGGATATTTTTCCGAAAATGAAAGGATATTGCCCACATGGGCGAAGCGGAAGGCGTAGATGGACTGGGCATCGTCGCCGACGGCGCAGACGGAGGCGGCTCCGGTAAATTCATCGACCAGCCGTCCCTGGACGATATTGGTATCCTGGAATTCATCGACCAGGAGATGGGCAAAGCGGTTCCGGTATTGTTCCCGCACCTCCGGATATTTTTCAAAAAGTTCCAGCCAGCGCAGCAGCAGATCGTCAAAATCGAAAGCATTGGCCTCCTCTTTTTTTTGCTCATAAAGTGAAGCCAGCTCTTCGATGAGCGGCAGGTGCTCAAAGCTGAAGGGGTAATCGTCGAGCACCACCTCCCGCAGGGTGAGCTGCGAGTTGCGCGCCCGGCTGATCATCTGTCCCAACAGGCCCCGCCTGAAGAGAAGGCGGCGCTCCTCTTCCTCCAGGGTGTGAGGCAGCGTGGCAGCCAGCCGCCTGAAGATGGCGCGGCTGTCATCCTCGTCCAGGATCGTAAAATTGCTCTTCCGCTGAACCAGAGGGGCGTGCCGCCGCAGCACCCTGGCGCCAAAACTATGGAAAGTTCCAGCCCACAGACCGCCGGGCCATGCGCCCAGCAGCTGCTGCAGGCGCCCTTTCATCTCTTCGGCAGCTTTGTTGGTGAAGGTGAGCAGCAGGATCTGTTCCGGTGGAACGCCGCTCTTGATCAGATGCGCCGCCCGATAGACCAGGGCCCGGGTTTTCCCCGAACCCGGGCCGGCCAGGCCCAGCACCACCGCTTCCTCTGCAGTCACAAAATTAAACTGAGGTTCGTTCAGCTCCCGCCGCAGATGTTCTCTCCAGCCGCGATCCGCCGCCGCGCCCTCTCCGCTAAATAATCTGTTCTCTCCGGTTGGCAAAGTTAGTCCTCCCACGAAATCTCGTTCATACATAAGTAAAACATACTCCTGCTCCGGACTCAAGAGCCACTTTGGCCAATTGCCAATCAGAGCCGCTACAACCGCCGCTATGGACATGGCGGAAAGATTACGTTAGTATTTAGGAGAGAAAGTTTCGGAGAAAGGTTTTTCCATGCTGCAGGAGACAAAAGATATCTTCAAGGAAATAGGACAATCAGTCACCCCCATCATCGCTCTGATTACGCTGCTGCTACTGATCTTGCGGATGCCTGCCCAGATAATCTGGCAATTTTTAGGGGGAGCGCTTCTGTTCACCCTGGGCCTCTTTTTGTTTCTCATCGGGATCCGGGTGGGACTGCTGCCCCTGGGCGAAGCTGTCGGCGCTGCGCTGGCGGAAAAGGGCTCCCTGCCCATTCTGATCGGCACCGCTTTTGTTCTCGGCCTGACCGTTACCGTAGCCGAGCCGAATACCCGGGTTCTTTCCCATTACGTGGAGATCGCCTCGCAGGGCCGCGTCGGAGCAACCACCTTGATCGCCGCTGTCGCTTTGGGAGTGGCTATCTTTGTCGCTATGGCGCTGCTGCGCATTTTTCTGAATATCCCCCTCTCTTTCCTGCTGGGGGCGGGCTGTGCGATCATCCTTTTCATCCTCATCTTCACCCCGGCCCAGTTTGCCGCCGTCTCCTACGATGCCGGAGGGGTGATCACCGGACCCCTGCTGGTGCCTTTTGTCCTCGCTCTGGGGATCGGGATCGCCTCGGTTTTGGGGGGTAAATCTGTTCTTGAAGACGGCTTCGGCCTCATCGGGCTGGCTTTTTTCGGCCCCATCATCGGCGTGCTGCTTCTGGGGGTGTTCCTCAGTTGAGCACTCCGCTTATCTTCCAGGGATTCGGTCAGGTCGTCAAGGAGGTCTCGGCAGCAGTGCTGCCCCTGCTGGTCCTGCTACTTTTTTTCCGGCCCATCTTCAAACTGCCGCGCCGGCTCATCGTGAACACCCTCAAAGGACTGGCCTTGGCTTTCCTCGGTCTGCTCTTGTTTCTGCAGGGCGTCAAGGTCGGTTTCCTGCCGGTGGGCCGGGAGATCGGCGTCGCTCTCGCCGCTTCGCCCCACCGCTGGAGCCTCATCCCCATCGGCTTCCTGCTCGGATTCACCGCCACTTTCGCCGAACCGGCGGTGCGAATACTGAGCTCCCAGGTGGAGATCGCCTCCAGCGGCTATATCCGCGCCTCGCTGCTCCTGTACACTCTTTCTCTCGGGGTGGCCCTGGTCACCGCTCTGGGGATGGCCCGGATCATTATCGGCTTCCCCATCCATTACCTGGTTGTTCCCGGGTACCTGCTGGCGCTGGTGATGCTGAAGTTCTCCCAGCCCGCCTTTACCGGTATCGCCTTCGATTCCGCCAGTGTGGCCACAGGACCCATCTCCGTCACCCTGATCATGGCTGTGGCCGTGGGCGCGGCGGCGCAGCTGGAAGGAAGGGATCCGGTCCTGGACGGTTTTGGGATTGTCGCCCTCATCGCCCTGGCGCCGATCCTGCTGGTGCTGCTCCTGGGAATCGTCTACCCCAACCAATCCGTTGAAGGGGAGGAAGAGGATGAGGATGAAGTGGAAATGTTTTTAGCTGAAGAGACCGCCGCAGGGAAGAAGCCGGCGGCGGCTGGGGAAGTAACCGGGAATACCGGGGAGATGAACGGGAAAGTCCCGTTGAACCGGATTAGCTTAAGGGAGGAATAAGCCGTGTCACCGGAGCTAAATCAGGATCTCATCGTCACCATCATCAAAAAGGGTTACTCCGAACAGATCATCGGGGCTTCCAAAAAAGCAGGGGCTGAAGGCGCCACGATCATGTTCGGCCGCGGCACCAGTATCCATGAGCAGAAGAAGATACTGGGCATCCCCATCGAGCCGGAAAAAGAGATCATCTTTATCGTAGTCCCGCAGGAGATCTCTGAGAGAGTGCTGGCGGCGATCATCAAAGCGGGCAAGCTGGAACGGCCGGCCACGGGGATTGCTTTTATCCTCGATCTGAAAAAGGTGGTGGGCGTCGCTCACCTGCTTAAGGAGCAGGGATAGCCCTGTCTGAGCGCAGGGGAAAATAAATTCAGGGGCGCCCCTGAAGGCACCCCTGTCTTCTTGCTTGCTCCTGACCGGTCCGCTGCGGCAGCCCGGCTAGTCCAGTTTGGTGAAATCCTCTTTGCCCACAGCGCAGTCCGGACAGACCCAGTCTTCGGGAAGATCCTCAAAGGAGGTTCCCGGTTCGATCCCGGCATCGCTGTCGCCTTCCGCCGGATCATAGATATAACCGCAGACATCGCACTCCCACTTAGCCATCCCCTCGGACCACCTTTCTTCAGTTGTGTTCGGCCCTACTCTTTCACCGTGCGGGCCAGGGCCCGGCCCCATTCATAGCAGCTCTCCAGTTCCCCCGCATCGGGCACCCAGAGCTGCTCCAGCCCCTCGCCGGCCAGGGTTAAACCGGCCGCTTCGAGCTTCGCTTCGATGTTCTTCACCGCCCCTTTGCTCCAGCCGTACGAGCCGAACGCGGCGCCGAGGCGGTTGACCGGCTTTAATCCGGTCAGCTCGTCCAAAAAGGGCGACAGCACGGAGAGGTAGCTCCGGTTCACCGTCGGGGAACCGACCACCAGCAGGCGCGCCTCGAGCAGCTCGGTGAAGATGTTGTTGAGATCGCGGATGGATGCTTTAACCAAGGTGGCGGCAACTTTTTCCGCCCCGAGCCCCTCGACAACGGCGCGGGCCATCGCTGCGGTGCTCCCCCACATGGTCTCGTAAACCACGACCGCTTTGGGGAGCCATTCGCCCGAAGCCCAACGCCGGTACGCCTCGATAATCTGCCCCGGATTATCCCGCCAGATTACCCCGTGGCTGGGGGCGATCATGGAGATGGGGATATTCAAGGCGCTGACTTCATCGAGTTTTTTGAGCACCATTTTGCTCAGGGGATAGAGGATATTGGCATAGTAGCGCGCCGCCTCGGCCATAACCAGCTCGTTATCCACCTCGTCGTCAAAGCGGAACGAGCTCGCCAGGTGCTGGCCGAAAGCATCGTTGGGCATGAGCAATTCCTCTTCGGGGATGTAGGTAAACATGCTGTCAGGCCAGTGCAGCATGGGCGCCTCGATGAAGCTCAGGGTCCGTCTTCCCAGAGGCAACTTCATGCCGGTTTGCACCACTTCATAATCCCACTCCCCGTAATAATGCTTGAGCAGCCCCGCTTTACCCCTGGCCGTGCAGAAAATCTTGGCCTGCGGGACCAGCTTCATCAGCTCGGGAAGCGCTCCGGTATGGTCTGTCTCCACATGATTGATCACGATATAGTCGATCCGCGAGGGATCGATGATCTTTCTGATTCGCTCCAGCATCTCACCGGCAAAAGGAGCGAAGACCGTATCCACCAAAGTGATCTTTTGATCAATGATCAGGAAACTGTTGTACGTTGTCCCGCGGTGGGTGCTGTAGACCGGTCCGTGGAAATAGCGCATGTCCCAATCGACGGCTCCCACCCAGTAGATATCTTCCTTCAAGAGAACGGGATTCATCGAGGAAACCTCCTTTTTATCATGCCGGCAAAACAACAGCTGCTGCGGTCACCTTATTGCTTCTCCAGGCGGCGGTTGACATCGTCCCAGTTAACCAGATTCCACCAGGCTTCGATAAAGGCGGCCCGCCGGTTCTGATACTGCAGATAGTAGGCATGCTCCCAGAGGTCTAGGACCAGCAGCGGCAGTGCGCCCCACTGAGTCAGATTCTGGTGCTTTTCCGCCGTCAGTATCTCCAGCTTGTCAAAGGCGGGAACGAAGCAGAGCAGGGCCCAGCCGGACCCCTCCACCGCCGCAGCCGCTGCGGAAAACTGCTTTTGGAACTGTTCAAAACTGCCGAAGTCGCGCTCAATCAGCGCGGCGACGGCTCCCGTTGCCGGACCGCCCCCTGCGGGTTTCATGTTTTCCCAAAACATTGAATGAAGGATATGGCCGGAGCCGTGGAAAGCCAGCTCCCGCTCCCAGTGCTTGACCAGGGCGTGATCTCCTTTTTCCCGGGACTCGGCGATCTTCGCTGCAGCGTTGTTCAACCCGTCCACGTAAGCTTTGTGGTGGGCGCCGTGGTGCAAGCGGAGAGTTCTCTCCTCATAATGGGGTTCTAGCGCATCATAATCATAGGGCAAAGGTGGTAGTTCATGTTTCAAATAGTTCACCTCCTGTCAAATGATTTGTAGACGACACCACTATAGCATATTTTTTCATCTTCTTGAAATTATTTTAGAGAAACAGCGGTTATCTTGAATCCCCTTTTCATTTCCCGCACTTCCCCAAATCAATTCTCGCTGAAATGACTGGGCGCCGCGGCTGCCCGTGGATGAACCTATTT
>JAAZIG010000195.1 GCA_012510325.1 Bacillota bacterium | reverse complement strand
CTGCTGTAGCTGCCGGACCGGGAGCTGATCTTTAGATCGGGAGATATTACGATTTAGTCTTCATTCCGGCGATCTTCCGGACAAGTTCCTTCCTCGCTTCAATGTCGTACTGGCTGGTGATGGCGATCTGCTCCATGATCGGAGAGCCCCCGCCGTGATAAGCACCATAAGCCAGCGAACCGGAAGCACCCGAGAGGGCAAAATCGATAAAGGCAAGCCAGAATTTTATCTGCTCCTCTACGGGGATATCGGGATTACGGGTCAGATATTTCTGCAAGAGCTCTTTGGTTTCCGGACCGGTCAGATCCTTCTCATAAGGGAAGGTTGCCGGCAGCCCGCCGGCGATGTTGCAGAGTATCTCCATTTCGTGAAAGACCGCCTCTCCCGTCAGGCAGCGGCCGACATTGCAGTAGATGGAGTCGGGGATACAGTTCCCCGGACCGTATGGCATAAAGCCGACACCGGGCATATAGACCTCCCCCTTGCCCTTCGCTGATGCGGTGTAACCGGCAGCATAACCGAGCTCTCCGGTCATGATCAGCTCTGAAAGCATGCCGCGCACATGCGGGGTTCGCTCGATCCCGTTTATCTCCGCCGCCAGAGCAGCCAGGCCGACCACAAAATCGAGCATGGCCGGCTTGCAGCCGGAGTAGGAATGGCGGTGGAACAGAGCAAAGAGCAGTGCCGCCGCTCCCCCATGGAGAGTCTCCCCGCAGATGAAGACCCGCTCCCAGGGCACGAAACAGTCGTCAAAGATCACATAAGAATCGGTAAAACCGTACTCGAAACCTCTTTTGTAGTGGTCGCGTTTGCGGTAATTATGGAAATGGACCACCTGCTTGACCCCGTCGTAGTCGGAGGGGACGGCGAAGGCAACAGCGTAGGCCCCCTCTTCCGGACGCAGCGCCCGGGTGGGCACTACGAGGATCTCGTCGGAAACCGAAGCGCCGGAAATATGCACCTTGGAGCCCCGCACAACGATCCCGTCGCTTCTCTCCTCCACCACCCGCACATACATATCCGGATCGGTCTGCGCGGCGGGCCGCTTCAGGCGTTCCCCCTTGACGTCGGTCTGGGCGCAGCTGGCCACCCAGTCCTCCTTCTGAAATTCAGCCAGCCATTTCAGCCAGTTGTCATGATAGGCCGTTTTGGCACCGGGATCCTTTTGCGCTTCATAGGAGACCGCATGAATGGCATTGGCCGCATCGATACCCATACAGCGCTGGATGCAGAGGCCGACCCTGTTGCAGAGATAGCGGGTCATATCCTGTTTTTTGTGTAGATCCTCGGGGTTCTGATGGATATGGTTGAAGCGGTTGATGGTCTCCCCTGTCAGGTGAGAAGTGGCGGTGCACAGATCTTTCGAAGCCGGATCCCAGACGGCATCGAAGGTAACCCCCATCACATTGATGGCGCTCTCCTGCCGCTCATCCAGCCGGTCAACCTTTTCTCCGTTCGAGTAAAGGTTGCGGTTCATCTTACCCAATCTTTCGATATATTCTTTCCTTGTTCTCATCTTTAGACTCCTCTCCTTACCCCATGATTATGTTCGGCTCGTGTGATCGCAACTGGAAAACAGGCCCGCCGAAACCGGGACCGCTGCAGGCTTCTAAAGCCCGCCCCTGTTCAGCCGGTCCGGACAGAACAAGTGCCCGCTCTATTCCTTCACCCGTAGCTCCTTCTTCATGATCTTGCCTGTCGGGTTCCGCGGAAGATCGCTGGCGAATTCGATGATCTCCGGTATTTTATAGACGGCCAGCTTATCCTCCAGATAGCGCTTCACTTCCTCCTCGGTCAGCGAATCCGGTTCCCGGGGAATGATAAATGCTTTGACCCTCTCGCCCAGCGCCTTGTCCGGGACACCGATAACGGCAACCCCGGCTACCTTGGGGTTCTCTTCCAGGGCGATCTCAATTTCGCGGGGGTAGATATTTTCCCCGCCGCGGTTGATCACGTCTTTTATCCGATCAACGATATAGATGAACCCGTCCTCATCCATATAGCCGACATCACCGGTATGCATCCAACTGTCGCGAATTGCTTTGGCCGTCTCTTCGGGCAAGTTAAGGTAGCCAATCATGTTGGCATCGCCGCGGGTGCAGATCTCTCCCTTCTCTCCGGCAGCCATGATCTTATTGTTCTCGTCCATGATCTCCAGATCCTGCTCGGAGATAACCGTCCCGATGGAGCCGACCTTTCTTTTGCCCAGAGGGGGGTTCACCGTTGAAAGCCCGGTCACTTCGGTGAGACCGTAACCCTCACAAATATCGACGCCGTATCTCTCCTTAAACCCTTTAATCAGCTCCACGGAGAGGGGGGCGGCACCGCAGACCGCCCACTTCAGTTTCGCCCCGGAGAGGTCCACTGAGGCGGGATCGACGGCTCTGTAGACATATTCATACATGGCCGGTACGCCCATGACCAGGGTAACCCCGTACTGCAGAATGGAGGGCCAGAAATCCGCCGGTGAAAACCCTTTGCGGATACAGAGCGCCTGCCCCATGAAAACAACGGGGTACGACCAGACGCAGAGTGGGTTGGTGTGGAACATGGGCAGAATGATCAGCACAACATCGTTGCCCTCACAAAATCCGAGTCTGGCCGTGGCCCGACAGATGGAAGCCTGCCCTTTGTTGCTGAGCAAAATCCCTTTGGGCACGCCGGTGGTTCCCGATGAGTAGAGCAGCATAAACGGATCTTCGGGGCTCTGCTTGATCAGGGCCTCCTCCGCGGGGTACTTTTCGAGAATATCGGTCAACTTCTGCTCGGCGATCTCAGTGCCATGCTCTATTCCGGTAGCCACTTCAACCACGATCGGCTTATGCTTGGCCAGGTTGTACCCTTCGGCAAAAGGAGCCATAAATTCGCTGCTCACGAAAGAGACCTTCGGTTTGGCGTCATCCAGCACAAAAGCGATCTCCCGGCCCTTGAGCATATAGTTGACCGCCAGGGCCACCGCCCCCAGCTTCTGAGCTCCGAACATGGTGTAATAGACTTCGGGAGAGTTGAGCACCATTACCGAGACGATATCGCCCTTGCCAACACCCTTTTCTGTGAGATAATTGGCCACCTTGTTAGCCCGCTCATTGGTCTGTCCGTACGTGACTACCTCGTCGTAAAAGTAGACATGGACAGCCTCGGGCTGTTCTTGGGCCCGGACGGTGAACATCTCGGCGATGCTTTCAAAATCGGTCTGTTTGCCCTTCAAAAAACTCAAATCCTGCAGCTTCACCAGCGGGACATCATATCTTTTACTCTTCATTTGGCGACCTCCTTCTTCATTTTTACGCCTATTGACGACCGCTTAACCTGAATCTTCTGCATCTTGATCAGAAAGGACCACGCAGCGGCTCCGGCAAACTGCCGCAAAGCCTCGGCTGACGCCGCGGTCAACAGGTACACATGTTTCAGGAAGGAAGCTGGAACAGGCCCATGATTTGATAAAACGGTCCCCCAAAATTAGGCTCTCTGCTCACCCCCGTTCCGCAGACATCTGGACGGCTGGAATCAGCGACACCGTTTTGGGACAATGGGTAAGATCCGGGTACCAGTTAGCAATGCCAACCGGCCCCACCATAAAGCGTATAATATTCTGTCAGGGATGTCAACAGCGCTTTTATTGTCAATTGGCATGACAATTGAAACGATACAAGATCGGAGATAAAGTGGTAAAAGTGACAGGGAAGTTGACATTGCGCCCATTTTGAGCATTTTGCCGGGGTTGGCGCGGTTAGAAGAGGACTGCTTCGTTAACACTTCAAGTGAAAAGCGAGAGGCCCCGGAAAGGACGAGCGGCTCAAAAGCTGCTCGCGGAGCGAGCGACAGCACTGGGAACCGTCACCTCCCCGGAGCAAGCACCTGCAGGGCTCCCGGGAGGACCTGCACTTTTGCCGGGAGCGAACCCATCAGTTCGCCGTCGATCTGCACCGGGATATCCCCGTCTGCGCTGATGATAAACTCCCTGCCGGGAACAGTGTTAAAGGCGCTGTGGCTGAGATGCGTTTTCAGAAAAGCTCTTACTGCCACCACCGCTGTCTCCAGATAGTTCATCTTCCGGACCAGCAGCAGATTCAGCTCCCCATCGGTGATCTCGGCATGGGGAGCGACACAGAGCAGCCCGCCGTAGTAGCTACCGTTGGCCACCATGGCCACAAAGGTGTTGCTCTCCTCAATCCGTTTATGCTCATCGACTGTCGCCACAGTTTTAAAGTCTTGAAATGTAGCCAGCTCTTTGAGAAAACCGACTACGTAGGCGCTGTAACCGGGAAGCTTTTGCTTCTCATCCTTGACATATTCCGTCAGCAGGGCATCGAAGCCGAAACCGGCTATATTGAGGAAACGGATCCCGTTAAAGACCCCCAGATCGACCCGGCGCGGTTCCCAGCACGACATCCCCAGCAGGGCCCGGCGGCAGTTGCCCGGTATCTTCAGGGAGCGGTAGAAGCCGTTGCCCGTGCCGGCAGGGATGATCCCCAGCATATTCTTATCGAGGTCGAGACCGTTGGCCACCTCCAGCATGGTGCCGTCTCCGCCTACGCCAACGATCAGCTCGGCGCCGTCGGAACGGGCCTTCTCCGCGAGAGCGGTGGCATCGCCCCGCCACCGCGTATAGTGCACCCGGTACGCCTGTCCGGCATCGCGCAGCAGCGGCTCCAGTTTGCGCCAGATCCGGATGGCCCCGCCGCCCCCGGCGGTGGGGTTGACGATAAAGACAGTTTTGAAAGGGATCACTATTCCGCCTCCTTCTGAAAAATGTAGCCGCCTCCGGATTGGAGACGGCTACATGATCGGGCAGATTTGAATCTACTCTTCTTTTTCCCCTTTGAGCACCGGCAGCAGATGGCGCAGCTCCATGGGCAGGGGGAAGGCCAGAATGGAGCCCTGCTGACTGACCACCTCGGGGATGGAGCGCAGCAGCCTGACGTAAAAACCGCCCTCCTGGCTGTTCAGGATCTCCGCTGCTTCCGCCAGCTTCACAGCGGCCTCTTTTTCCCCTTCGGCCTGGACAATAATGGCGCGGCGCTCTCTTTCCGCCGTCGCCTGGCGGGAGATCGCTTTTTGCAGCAGCTCGGGGATACCGACATCTTTGATCTCCACAGCGGTGACCTTGATCCCCCAGGGATCGGTCGCCTCATCGAGGATTTTCTGAATGAGCTGATTGAGCTTCTCTCTTTCCGATAGCAGCTCATCGAGTTCCGCCTGCCCGGTGACGCTGCGCAGCGTGGTCTGGGCCAGCTGGGCGGTGGCAAAGCGAAAATCCTCAATATTGACGATAGCCTTGTTCGAATCGACAACCCGGTAGTAGACCACTGCGTTTACATTGGTGGTCACGTTGTCGCGAGTAATGACCTCCTGCGAGGGGACATCCATGGTCACCACGCGCAGGGAGATCTTTACGGTCCGGTCGATGAGCGGGATAATGATCACCAGTCCGGGACCTTTTTCACCGATGAGGCGGCCCAGCCGGAAAACAACAATCCTTTCGTATTCCCGGACCACCTTGATCGACGACATGAAAAACAACACTGCCAAAATAATAATGGGACCAGCAAAATGCGGCATTAGTTACGCCTCCTTCAGATCATTGTCAAAATCGGTTTTACCATCCAGCGGACGAACCCACAGGAACAGGGTCTCTGCGCGAATGATTTCCACCTCGGTTCCCTGGGGAATGGTGGAACCGTCATCACTTCGGGCAAGCCACAGTTCTCCCCTGGCCTTAATCTGCCCTTCAGGATTAAGCTCCGATACAGCAATTCCTTTCGTCGGCGGCTGAAAGTAGCTGCCTCCGTCCTTCCAGCGCCGGCGGCTGTAGATAACGGCATAGGAGATTGCCGCCACAAGCAGGACCACTGCGAGAACAATGCCCACAGCGGTCAGACGAAACGAGTGGTACCACTCGGTAGACATGAGCGGCTCCAGGGGCAGCATCACTGCTCCGGCCATCAGCGAAATGGCTCCGCCGATGCCAAGCACCCCGAACCCGGGCGTGAATATTTCAGCCACCAACAGGCTCACCCCCAAAAGAAGCAGGAGCACCCCGGTGGTGCTGGTATCGAACAAGCCGATGCCGTATACCCCCATCACCAGCAGGATTCCGCCGATCACCTCGGGAACAAAGGTGCCCGGGTTGGAGAAGCCGAAGTATAGTCCCAGCAGCCCCAGCATGAGCAGGAAAAAAGCCACCTGAGGATCGCTGAGCAGGTTTTGCATCTTTTCACGGGCATTCATTTCGGGGTAGATCAGCTCCGCCGCGGCGGGCTGAAGGGGATAATCCCGCCCGTCCTTCTCCACCACGGTCCCGTCGAGCTGCTCCAGAAAATCCCGCAGATCTTTTGCCAGATAGTTAATTACACCGGCCTCGTGGGCGTCTTCTGCGCTCAGGGTCAAATTTTCAAGGACAAACTTCTCGGCCAGATCGGCCGGGCGCCCCTTGTTATTCGCCAGGTTGCGCAGATGTTCGGCGAGAAAGGTGGTCGTCTTGTCATCCGCCGGAGTGGACCCCTCGGGGGTAATCTGCACCGGATGAGCGGCGCCGACAGTAGTTCCGGGGGCCATGGCCGCGATATCGGAGGAAAGAATGATAAAAGACCCTGCAGAGGCGGCGATAGCTCCGGCGGGTGTTACCAGCACCGCTACCGGTATGGAGGCGCTCATCATCGTTTTGGTGATATCGATGGTCGCATCGACTAGCCCCCCCGGTGTATCGAGGAGCAGAACAAACAGCTGGGCCCCCCGCTCCACCGATTCCTTAATCTGGCGGCTGATAAAGCTGAGCTGCCCCGCGGTGATGGTCCCCTCCACTTCAATAACCACAACGGGTCCCCCGGCTTCCGGAGATGCGGCAGCGGGGGCAATCCCCGCCGTCAGTACAAGAGCCGCGACAACTACAAGAACCAGTAATTTAAAACCGTTTTTAGCATGCATCTTCACTTAGGTTCACCTCCAGTCACGGCATCAAGGTTTCAGTACCATTATAATATTAAAAAGGGGAAAGTGAAAGACTGCGCGGGATAGCGGTCGTAACGAAAGCGGATTGCTCCGCTTTCGTTACAGCTATCGTTTCCTTACAGACCGTAGACCCAATGATCAAGAAGCAGCCGGTAACGGCAGATCTCTTCCTCGGCAAAAAAGAGAGCGATCTCGCGCTCGGCGCTCTCGGGAGAATCGGAGCCGTGCACCAGATTGTTTCCGGTAAAGAGAGCGAGATCCCCCCTGATGGTGCCGGGCAAAGCTTCCCGGGGATCGGTGGCCCCGATCAGGCTGCGGGTTACTGAGACGACATCATCGCCCTCCCAGACCATGGCTACAACCGGTCCCGAGGTGATAAAATCGATGAGGCTGCTGAAAAAAGGCTTGTCCTCATGCTCTCCATAGTGACGCCCGGCCAGCTCGGGCGACAGCTGCATCATCTTCAGCGCAACAAGCTGGATTCCCTTTTTCTCCAGACGGCCGATCACATCCCCGACAAAACCGCGCTGCACGCCGTCCGGTTTAACCATCACAAAAGTTTGCTGTCTGGTACTGATCTGGAAAACCTCCTTTATCTCTCTAACCGTTAAAATGTCGTCAGCAGCTCATCATCGTCGATAATTGTGGTGACCCCGTCCCGCTGATTGCGGATGTCTTTGGGTAGGGCAAACATATAGCGATGGGTCTCCTCATCATAAAAACGCAACTTAAGCTTCCGCTCGGCAATGCGCCTGTCGATGAGTCCCCTTTCAACAGCCCCGGGATCAAAATCGCGCGCTGCGATAATATAACCCCATTCGGTGTTAAAGGAGGGGACAAAGGCATGATACGAATAGACATACGGCAACACCTGCCTGACGGTGTTGAATATCGCGCTGTGCGCTTCAAAAAAGATGGTGCCGAAGTCGCCGGCCTGCAACACGATGATTCCGCCGGGGGCCAGTCTTTCCTGAAGCAAACTATAGAATTGCCGGGTAAAGAGCTTCAGCGCCGGGCTCTCCTCCAGCGGCTCGGGGATATCGACGACGATCACATCGAAGCGCTCTTCGTTCTCCTCGAGGTGGCGCCGGGCATCGCTGATGACGAGCTCAAGGCGGGGATCGTCAAAGCTGCCCCGGTGCCACTCCCCAAGATGCTCGCGGCAGAGGGCAACCACTTCGCGGTCTATATCGACCATTACCGCCTTCTCGACGGAGGGATGGCGGAAGATCTCGCGCAGGGTCGCCCCCTCCCCCCCTCCGGCTACAAAAACACTGCCGGGGCGCTCGTGCAACAGCATCGCCGGCTGAACCAGCGCTTCATGATAGACATACTCATCGTAGGCTGCAGACTGAATCTTGCCGTCCAGAACAAGGAGGCGCCCATAAAGGTCGTGATCGAAAATCTCCACCCGCTGGAACGGCGTTTGCTTATCGCAAAGATACCTTTTCAGGCCGAACATATGCGCCGTGGAAGGTGTCGACTGCTCAATAAACCATCTGTACTCGTCAAAAGACAACCGCAGAGCCCCCTTCCCCGATCAATAGTTGACCACTGTCTTGTGATCCAGGGAGACATCAAAGATGCCGCGCTGGATCTCCCTGGCAGTTGCGTTCTGAGCCGAAAACTTCTGTTTCAGGTAATCACACGAAACCCACGGGTCAACAGTTTGACCGCAGGTAAAAATATCGACAGCGGCATAACCGAACTCGGGCCAGGTGTGAATGGCCAGATGCGATTCGGAGATCACCACAACGCCGCTGACTCCCTGGGGGCTGAACTGGTGAAAGATCGTTCCTTTTACCTCAGCTCCCGCTGCCAGAGCAGCTGCCACCATCTCTTGTTCGATTTGAACGGGATCGTTCAGGCACTCCGGTGGACAGCCGTAGAACTCTGCTAAAATGTGACGGCCTAGAGCGCTCATCTCTGATACCTCCTTATATGTTTTTGAAAGTGAAACTTCGGCCCTCATTTTAACAAACTTCGTCAAAAAGTCAATGAACAAAACAGGCCGCAGCCGGGATCCCGAAGCTGCCGCTCTTCCTTGATAAAGAGCCTCCTTTTAGTTTATTATATAGGCAGCGCTGGGAAACAGTCTTGGAAAAGGAGATATCTTCAATGGACGAACTCAATTTCTTGTTCAATCCGGAGCAGGTGGCGGTAATCGGCGCCTCCGCCTCTCCGGAGAAAATCGGTTATGTCATCGTCGAAAACATGATTAAAAGCGGTTATGGGCAGAAGATATATCCCATCAACCCCACAGCGGAAGAGATTCTAGGTCTGCCCTGCTTTAAAAATATAGCTTCTGTCGAAAGCATGGTGGAGCTGGCGGTCATCGCTGTGCCGGCTCAGCTTTGCCCCCGGGTGTTGCGGGAATGCGGCCAGGCGGGAGTTAGGGGAGCCATCATCATCACCGCCGGTTTCAAGGAGATCGGCGGCGAAGGGCTGAAGCTGGAACGGGAGCTGCAGGAGATCGGACAACACTATAATATGCGCCTGGTCGGGCCCAATTGTGTCGGCCTGATGGATACGCACGCCCCCCTCAACGCCTCCTTTGCCGCCGGTTTTCCCGAAAAGGGCAATATCTCTTTTATCTCGCAGAGCGGGGCCATGGTCATTTCCATTCTTGACTGGAGCTTTCAGGCCGGGTTGGGTTTTTCCCGTTTCATCAGCCTGGGCAACAAGGCCGATCTCAGCGAAATCGATTTTATCGAGAGCTGCACCGCCGACCCCCAAACCAAGGTCATCCTCGTCTACGCCGAGGATATCACCGACGGGGAAAAGTTTGTTCGCGTCTGCACTGAAGCGAGCAAGAGCAAACCCATTGTGATCTTGAAGTCGGGGACCAGCACCGCCGGTGCGCAGGCGGCCAGCTCGCACACCGGCGCCCTCGCCGGAAGCAACGAGGCCTACGACACCGCCTTTCGCCAGAGCGGGGTGCTGCGAGCGGACAACATCCGCGCGCTTTTTGATCTGGCCCGCGCCTTTTCCACGCAACCGCTCCCCCGGGGCAACCGCGTGGCTGTCATCACCAACTCGGGCGGCCCCGCCATTATCGCCACCGATTCCATCGAAAGGGCGGGGCTGAAGATGGCCCGCCTGGGGAAGGACACCCTCGAACAGTTGCGGGAGAATCTACCGGCGGAGTCAAATATCTATAATCCCATCGATGTGCTCGGCGACGCCAGGGTGGACCGGTTTCGCTTCGCCCTGGAGAAAGCCTTTGAAGATGAGGGCGTTGACAACGTCATCGTCATCCTCAGCCCGACGGCGGTGGCGG
This sequence comes from Bacillota bacterium, assembly GCA_012510325.1. Taxonomy (GTDB): domain Bacteria; phylum Bacillota; class Dethiobacteria; order DTU022; family DTU022; genus JAAZPQ01. The sequence continues at coordinate 784 of JAAZIG010000195.1, read as the reverse complement.
AACCGGAAAACACGGCCCGCTCCGTCATGGAGGTCAGCAAGAACTATCCGCACAAGCCGGTCTTCGCCGTCTATATGGGCGGCAAAACGCTGGCCCGGGGGAAAGAGCTGCTGGTGGAGAGCAGTATCCCCACCTTTACCTTCCCCGAGTCGGCGGTAACAGCGCTTCAGGGGATGGTCCGCTATGCCAACTTCACCAGAGCCGACGCCCTCGAAACCCCCCTGCCGCCCCCTCTGGTCAATCGCGATATTGTCAAAGCAACCTTCTATGATGTGCTCAAGGACAGGCGCGTGCTGCTGCTATCCCATGAATCCTCCAAGGTGATGGCCGCCTACGGAATCCCGGTCAATCACACCTATCTGGCCACCTCCCCGGAGGAAGCCTGCCAGATAAGCCGGAAGATCGGTTTTCCCGTTGTGCTGAAGGTGTCCTCGCCGCGCATCGCCCACAAAACCGATGTCGGCGGCGTCGAGCTCGGGCTGCACAATCAGCATGAGGTGGAGAACGCCTACCACCGCATCATGGAGCGGGTCAACCGCTACCTGCCCGATGCACCGATCTACGGGATCGAGGTGCAGAAGCTGGTCGACGACGGGATCGAGGTCATTATCGGCATGTCCCGGGATATTCAGTTTGGCCCGATGATCGCTTTCGGCCTGGGCGGCATTTACGTAAATCTGCTCAAGGACATCTCTTTCCGCCTGGCCTCTGCTTTAGACAACCGCCGGGCCATCGAGGAGATGATCGCCGAAACCAAAGCCTTCACCCTGCTCAAGGGCTACCG
>JAAZIG010000194.1 GCA_012510325.1 Bacillota bacterium | reverse complement strand
CCCCGCTCAAAGAGCACCGCGGCGCCGGGTTTGAGCTTGCGCCCCGGGCGGACCAGGGCCAGCCACTCCTCCCCGGCGAGGCGGTGCAGCAGGAGCAGCTCCGCTTCGCCGCCGTCTTTGGAGCGCTTACCGAGAAGGCGGGCGGGAATGACCCGGGTATCATTTAACACCAGCAGGTCCCCCGCCTCGAGATAGTCGGGAAAAGCGGTAAATATTTCATGAGCGACCACCCCCTGACGGCGCCGCAGCACCATCATCCGCGAACGGTCCCTCCGCCCGACCGGCTCCTGGGCAATCGCTTCCGGGGGCAGTTCATAATCATAATCGCTGAGCCTGGTACTCTCCATCTACTGTGCACACATCCGCTTCCGGCGCCGCCTCCTTTGAGCGGTGCGGCGCCCGGGTCACTGGTTAAAAAACAGCCGCCGGATTTTACCGGGCCGGCTGCGATTCAGGGAAAACCCCGCCGCCGGTTACCATAAACGGGGTTGCGGGTCTCCGCCGCCGCCGGTGATCTTGAGGAGGCGGTAGGCCTCCCCGGTGACGACACGGCCGCGGGGAGTCCTCTTCAGCAGGCCCAGCTTCATCAGAAAAGGTTCGTAGACATCTTCGAGGGTCTCCGGCTCTTCGCTGATGGAGGCGGCGAGGGTGTCGAGCCCCACCGGGCCCCCCTCGTATTTCTCGATCATGGTCCGCAAAAGGCGGCGGTCGATCTCGTCGAGGCCGAAGGCGTCGAGCTGCAGCATCTCCAGCGCCTCCCCGGCGGCCTCCCTGGAGACAACATTGTCAGCCTTGACCTGGGCGTAGTCGCGCACCCTTTTCAGCAGGCGGTTGGCCACACGGGGAGTGCCCCGGGAGGCGCCGGCCACAGCGCGGGCTCCTTCCGGCTCAATGGCCACGTTCAAAATCTTCGCCGAACGGGTGATGATCGTGATCAGCTCCTCATCGGTATAGAATTCGAGGCGATCGACGATACCGAAGCGATCGCGCAGCGGCGAGGTCAGCGCACCGGCCCGCACCGTTGCCCCGATGAGGGTGAATGGAGGCAGATCGAGCCGCAGCGAACGGGCGCCGGGGCCCTTGCCGATGATAATATCGAGGGCGCAATCTTCCATCGCCGGGTAGAGGATCTCCTCCACCGTCCTGCTGAGGCGGTGGATCTCGTCGATGAAGAGGACGTCGCCGTGCCCGAGGTTGGTCAGGATGGCCGCCAGATCGCCGGGCCTCTCGATGGCCGGACCGGCGGTGATCCGTATATTGACCCCCATCTCCCTGGAGATAATATGCGCCAAAGTGGTCTTCCCCAGCCCCGGCGGGCCGTAGAGGAGAACATGATCGAGGGGTTCCTGGCGCTCCTGCGCCGCGGTGATATAGATAGCGAGCTTCTCTTTGATCTTCTCCTGACCGATGAACTCGGCCAGCGATTGGGGCCGCAGCCCGAATTCAATCTGCTGATCATCGTCCGGCCGGCGCCGCGACGATACGATTCTCTCTTCCATGATGATGCCCCCTTACCGGCCCTCTCCGGAGCCGCCGGCCAACAGGTTCAGCGCCTTTTTCAGGAGTTCCTCTCCGGAGAGGGCGCCGCCACCTGCCGCCATCGCTTTGTTGACCGCCACCGCCGCCTCGCTGTTGCTGTAGCCCAGGCTCCGGAGCGCCTCGATGCTCTCCAGGCGCGGCGAATCGAGAGTGACCGGGAAGGGCAGCTCGGCGGTGTAGAGACGGGAGACCTTCTCCTTCAGCTCGAAGATCAGCCGCTGGCCCATCTTCTGGCCCACCCCCGGGGCCTGGCAGAGCGTCTTCAGATCTTCTTCCAGGACGGCGGTGCAGATCTGGGCCACGGTCAGGCTGCCCAGAAGGGAGAGCGCCAGGCGCGGGCCGAATCCGGAAACGCCGGTGATGAGATTGAACAGATCGCGCTCTTCGGCGGCGCGAAAGCCGATCACCCGGAGATCGTCGTCCCGGAGCAGCAGCCGCGTATAGAAGAGCACTTCGGTGCCGATGAGCTGCTCCAGCTCCCCGCTCTGCTCCGGTGTCTCCAGCGACAGGCCCACGGCCCCGATCTCCAGGACCGCCCGTCCGGGCAAAACGGCGACAAGTTTTCCGCGGAGATATTCGATCAACCCTACCGGCCCCCTTTGACCGCTTCGTGATAGCGGAAATTCTGCAGGTGGCAGAGGGCAATAGCCAGGGCATCGGCTTCGTCGGCGGCGGTGATCGGCTGCGCCAGCTTCAGGAGCAGCTCCACCATGCGCTGCACCTGCAGCTTGTCGGCCTGCCCGTACCCGGCCACCGCCTGCTTCACCTGCAGGGGGGTGTACTCATAGAGATCCAGATTGTTCTTCGCCGCCGCCAGGAGGATCGTTCCCCGAGCCTCGCCCACCTGCATGGCGGTGCGCACATTTTTGCAGAAGAAGAGCTTTTCGACGGCCACGGCGCGCGGCTGATATTGCCGGATCAGCTCGGTGACGGCATCGTAGATCGCCGCCAGGCGCAGCGCCCCCGGCGTTTTCCGCGATGTGCGGACAGTTCCTGAAGCGATGCGCTTGAAGCCGTTCTGCCGCTCTTCAACGAGGCCGTAACCGGTCAGGGCCAGCCCCGGATCAATTCCCAGGATAATCATATGATCACCGTCAGTTCTCTTTTCTTAACCGCTATATAGTTCTTTAGCCGGGGCAATAAATCCTTTTTGCCTTTTAATTGGCAAGCGCCGGATTTAAAAATCCGGCGCTTCTTTACAGTCACAGGCGGCGAGGGCTCAGCCGTCGGCGGAAGGGTTAGCTGGTGTACGCCTCCAGGATGCTGTCCAGGTCGTCCAGGGAATCGAAGGGATCGCCCGTCTCCAGCTTTTCCCGGAGATCGTCCCTGACGCTGTACGCGGTCACCCTGATCACCCGCCCCTGCGGGGGGATCCCCTGATATACGGCGATGCGCTCCTCGTCGCCTTCCTTAAAGATGCCCAGATAGTAGCGCTGCGCACAGTCGGGGCAGAGATCGCCCAGATGGGTAAAGGTGAAGTGCGGCCCCGCCGCCCCGGCCCGCACATCGGCCACGTACCAGCCGCCGGTATCCTTCAGGTAGGAGATGATCTTCTCCAGGCCGGTTTTGCTCTCATGAAGCGCCAGGGCCATCTCCACAAGGGCATCCGGAGGGAGCTCCAGCTCCGGGGGGACGTCTTCAGGGGCGTACACCGCACCATGATCGCAGTAGCGGTAGAGATGCTGCACCGTGTAGGGAGCCCGCTGGGTGGCGCCGGGAAGGGTCTCCACCTCCTGCTCCGGTCTGGACAGGAGCTGCTCAAAGAGATTGAGATCCCGGGTATAGGCGATCAGCAGAAGCAGCGGCCCCAGGGCAACCGCCACCACCAAAACCACAAAGCCCGTCCGCAGCCACCGGTGGACCCTTTTTTCCTTCTTTTGTTCCTGTTCTGACAATAGGGCTCATCCTCTCAGCGATGATTATTCCAACCCTATCATCCCCCTGAGAGGATAAATTATACATTTATTGGCCTGTTTATTCCATTAAATCGCCGGGAATCTCAAAATTGGCGTAGACATTCTGCACATCGTCGTTGTCCTCGAGCGCTTCCATCAGCTCGAGGATGCGCCTGACTTCATCGGGGTTATCGATCTCCACGGTGTTCTGCGGCAGCATGGTCACTTCGGCGCTCTCGAAGTCGATCCCCTGCTTGTGCAGGTATTCTTTGACCTCTTCGAAGTGATCCGGCGAGCTGATCACGCTGTAGGTGTCGTCTTCCTCCCGGACATCCTCCGCCCCGGCCTCCAGGGCCATGAGCATGAGATCGTCTTCGCTGACGGCCAGATCCTCCTTTTTAACGATGAACAGTCCCTTTCGCTGGAACATCCAGGCCACACAGCCGGTTTCACCGAGGTTCCCGCCGTAACGGGAAAAGAGATGCCTGATCTCGGCAACGGTGCGGTTGCGGTTGTCGGTGAGCGTCTCCAGCAGCACCGCCACGCCGCCGGAAGCATAACCCTCATAATTGACCTGGTCGAAACTCTCTCCCTCGAGGCCCCCGGAACCCCTCTGGATGGCCCGCTGGATATTGTCGTTGGGCATATTGTTGTCCCGGGCTTTCTGCACCGCGAGGCGCAGACTAAAATTGGTCTCCAGATCGCCGCCCCCCTCTCTGGCGGCGACGATGATCTCCCGGGCCAGTTTCGTGAAGATCTTGCCCTTTTGCGCATCGACACGCGCCTTGCGGCGCTTTATATTCGCCCATTTGGAATGGCCGGCCACTTGTGATTCCCCCTTTCTTGATCTTCTCCGGTTTCACTCTATTGGGGATAGGATGTGCGGACCGACGTCCTGATGCCGCCGCGGGGATTGAAGTCGGCGGCAACGGTCATCGTAAGCGGGTCGATCAGCGAAACCAGATCGTCCAAAATCCGGTTGACCACATCCTCCTGGATAATCCCCACCTGCCGATAGGAGTTCAGATAGTACTTGAGCGACTTCAGCTCAACACAGGTTTCGCGCGGCACGTAGATAATCCGCAGCTCCCCGAAATCAGGCAGCCCCGTCCAGGGGCACACCGAGGTGAATTCGGGAAAGATATACTCCACCTCGGAGCGCCGTCCGGCATAGGCAAACGGAACCGTTTCCAGAACCTCTTTCGTCACCCGATCGGGCGCCTGCGGGGTGGAACCCTGTTCACCTGCTGCTCTATCCTTCACTGGCCATGACACCCCCTTTGCGCGCCCAGCGGACCGTCAGGTAACAAAACGGGGTATCGGCGAGCGCCAGAGCTAACTTGATCAGGTACTGCCCGACAATCATATTGATTAACACGGCCCCCTCAACGGTGCCGGCAAAAGCGATGGTGATAAAGATGGCGCTGTCGAGCAGCTGGCTGACCATGGTGGAAAGGTTGTTGCGCAGCCACAGATGTTTGCCCCCCGTGACCCGGCGCCAGAATAAGAAAGCCTGAACATCATGCAGTTGGGAGATGATATAGGCGACCATGCTGGCGGCGACGATGCGGGGGACTGTCCCCAGGATCGCCTCGTAAGCCGGCTGCTGCTCCCAAAAGGGAGCCGGCGGCAGCACCTGACCCAGATAGAGAAAAGCGGTCATGAGCAGGCTCATGAACAGACCCTGCCAGACCAGGTTGTTGGCCTCTTCTTTTCCCCAGACTTCACTGATCGTATCGGTGATCACAAAGGTCACCGGATAAACAAAGACCGCTGCGGGGAGCACAAAGCGCCCCAGGGTGAACAGCTTGCCGGCAATGATGTTGGCCACAAGCAGGCAGGTGATGAAAATGGCGTTCAGCAGCCGTAATTTTTTCTCCAAAGGAGCACACCTCTTGTTTTTTTTTAAAGCAGGGTGTCCGCGACCTGCTCACTGGATTAGCGGTTGTCCGGGCAGAAACAAATGTTTGCCCGGAACAGTCACCGGTAAAAGTTTAACAGGGGATCGAGCTTACCCGTGGTTAACAGATAATAGGAAAGAAACATGTTCAGGGCGGTCAGCGCCAGCCCGAGGCTGTTCAGGAAAATTCCGCTCCGGGCCAGATCGCGGCGCCGGGAGGGCAGCCCGGTAACCCCCATGACCAGGCCGAATGCGCCCAGGGGCGCGCCCACGAAGGGGATCGCCCAGCCCGCCAGCATGACGATACCGCAGATTACCGAGTTGCGCGCCGACCGGACCAGATTCCGGGCGGCGACGGGGTCGCTCTGTGAGTTCACCAAACCACCTCGCTTGGGATCAAGCTTATCACAACTGAAAGCGTCGAACAATGACGAAAGGGCGGCCAAGGGAGCCCGGAAGTCCGCCGCGCGGCGGCAATGGTCCGGTCCCGGTGGCCGGCCCCCCCAACAATAGCGGGCCGGCCGGACCCGCCGCCGCTCAGGATTTGGGACAACCGGGACAGGAGTCGGGAAGCTGGCCCGTATGGACAAACTGCATAAACCTTTTTAAAAAATTGACTCCATCGCCCCGGCAGGCGCGGGTATATTCCACTATCCGCAGGATCCGCTCCCGGGTTTGCGGGGAGAGATAGTGTTCAAGCTGACAGGCATCCTTTTCTGCCACCTGGGGATCCAGACCCAGCACTTCATTCAGAAAAGCAAAGAGCAGCTGGTGCCTTTTGTAAACATCCCGACCGACCCGCTCCCCTTTTGGGGTCAGCTCGATATGCCCGTATTTTTCCTGTTCAACGAGACCTTTTTCCGATAAAGAGCGGATTGCCGCCACCACAGACGGAGCGGTGACATCCAAAGCCTGGGCGACATCCTTGACCCGGGCCACCCGATCCTCCAGCTGGAGAATATATAGGGTTTCCAGATAATCCTCTTCTGATTGTGAGTATCCCTTCATCTTCGGCACTTCACCCCCTCCGCTTCATTTTCCGGTCGCTGCCGGCAAGAGCCTTGGCCCTGCGGCAGAGCGGGCCGCTCACAGAGCGGCGACCGGGACTGCCCTAGCGCTTCTTTCCCAAAGCTCTCCGGCCTTCCTCGGATATACGAAACACCTTCACGATCTCCTTGCTGCAGTTCCGGGCAAAGGGGCAGTGGGGGCAGGTTGAGGCGCAATCCTCCCCCGTATCTTCGGCGACCAGATAACCCATCTGCAGCAGGTGATCGATCCCCAGGCTGATCACCCCTTCGACGACGCCCAGCTCTTTGGCCAGCTGGGAGCGGGAGATATAGCCGTCCCGCTCGATCGTCCGCAAAATGTTCGTCAACATCACCATCACCCTCCAGCTCAGCCAAATCCAAGCAAAGAACCGACCTGAAACACAGTTACGGCGGCCACCCAGCCCAGGGCAAAGGTGAGCAGGGCCATGAAGAGAGGCCACCCCAGCGAGTTCGTCTCTTTTCGCATGATGCTCAGGGTTGCCGCACAAGGGGTATATAGCAGGGTCATCACCATATAGGACAGCGCGCTTAACGAAGTAAAATGCAACTTCAGGGCGCTGACGAGGGCGGCCCCCTCTTCGACATACTGACCCGCGTAAAGCATCCCCAGAGTGCCCACAACAGCCTCTTTTGCCGGGATGCCGGCAAATAAAGCGACCGCCTCCTGCCAGGTGCCGAAACCGGCGGGCTTGAATATCGGCGCGACAAACTGCCCGATTCGTCCCAGGATGCTCAGCTGGCTGTAGGGCTCGACTGAGGTCGGCAGTACCGCCAGCACCCACAGCAGAGTGACCACGGCAAAGATCAGTGTGCCGGCCCTTTTCAAGAACCCGGAAACGTTGTCCCACATATTCCTGACCACATTTTTCAAGGTGGGCATCCGGTAGGGCGGCAGCTCCATAATGAAATAGGAGGACTCGCCCTTGAAGAGCGTTTTGCTAAATATCTTGGCCGTGACCAGCCCTACGGTAATCCCCAGGGCGTAGAGGGAGAAGAGCAGCAGACCGCCGTGCCTGGGGAAAAAAGCGGCGATAAATACCGAGTAGATTGGCAGCTTGGCCCCGCAGGAGATAAACGGGTTGATCAAAATAGCGATCATTTTATCTTTTTTGTTGTCCAGGGTTCGGGCGGCCATAATGCCCGGGACATTGCACCCGAAGCCCAACACCAGGGAGATGAACGCTTTGCCCTGTAAGCCAAACCGTCTCATTAAATCGTCCCAGACATAGGCGGCCCGGGCCATATAGCCGCTCGCTTCGAGGAAACCGAGCAGAAGGTAGAGCACCAAAATGAGGGGGACAAACTCAACAACCGCCCCGACACCATTGATCGCCCCATCGATGACAAAAGAGATCAGATAGCCCGGGGCGTTGACGTAAATTAAAAATGTTTCCAGCAGTCCGCCCAAACCTTCGATGAGTGCGGCCGCCGCCCCGCCGAGGATATCTTCACCGACGGTGAAGGTGAGCTGGAAAACAGCAAACATGATCAGGGCAAAGAGGGGAATCCCCGAATATCTGTTGGTCAGCACCTGGTCTATTTTGTCGCTGAGGGTGGTGCTCTCCTCATCCGGCCGGAGCACGGTCCCCTCGACTACCGCGTTGGCAAAACCGTATTTTGAATTGATGATCTCAAATTCCAGGCTTTTGCTCTTGAGCTCTTCATAATAAGCCTTAATCTTTTCCACCGAATCCGGTTTGGGGAGGGACCGTTCCACCGCTGCGAGAATCTTCCTGTCGCCCTCGATCAGCTTGAGGGCGGTCCACCTGGCGGGATAGGGGAGCTCTGTTCCCTCCAGCAGCGGTTCAAGCCGAGCGATATGCTCCTCAATAGTGCGGCTATATCTTACCGGATTTGCTACGGCCGACCCGGTTTCGATCAGTCCGACCGCTGTTTTGATGATCTCATCGATTCCCTGTCCCTTGGTGGCAACGGCGGGCAACACCGGAACCCCCAGTTTTTTGGAAAGACCCGCCAGATCAATGTTTATTTTTCTTTTTTCAGCTTCATCGACCATATTGAGCACAACCACAACTTTTTTCTCCATCTCGAGCAGCTGTGTCGTTAAATACAGATTGCGTTCAATATTGCCGGCGTCAACGACATCGATGATCACATCGGGGTCTCCGTCAAGAATGAAGTTCCGGGCGACAATTTCATCCTCGGAGAATGCGCCGAGGCCGTAAGTTCCCGGCAGGTCCACAATACGGTATTCCTTCCCCGAAAACTTAACGCTGCCTTCCTTTTTTTCCACGGTAACGCCGGGCCAGTTCCCCACATGATGGTTGAACCCGGTCAAGGCATTGAACAGGGTTGTCTTACCGCTGTTGGGATTGCCGACAAGGGCAATCGTTCCGCTAGGCATTAGCTCTCCTCCCGCAGCCGTTACTTCAATTTTCTGTTTCTGATCAGTCCAGGGTCAACCTGATTTTATTGGCCAGAGCGCGCCCCAGGGCCACCTTGTTCCCGGCCAGGGAAACAATGACCGGACCTCTGTCATTCTTGACCACTTTTACCGAGGCGCCGATATTAAATCCCATTTCATAGAGTCTGCGGGTCGCATGCCTGCCGGCATCGATAAACTTCACTTTCCCGATATCGCCCTGTTTTAGCGTTAATAAGCCTCTGTCCATCGCTTTTTCTCCTTTAACCAATTTTGGTGTGACTGCTTTCCCCGCCGTCCGCTG
>JAAZIG010000193.1 GCA_012510325.1 Bacillota bacterium | reverse complement strand
GTGGCGATAGCGAGGTAGTCCCCTTTCAGCCGCAGTGTGGGCAGGCCGATGATCACCCCGAAGATGGCGGCCAGCAGAGCACCGCACAGCAGCGAAACCAAAAAGGGGTAGCCGAAATGCAGGGTGACCAGGGCGGAGCCGTAGGCGCCCAGGCTCATAAAGGCGGCGTGTCCGATGGAAAGCTGCCCCGTATAGCCGATGATCAGGTTAAGGCTGATCGCCATAATAGTGTTGATCCCGACAAGGATGAGTAGCTGCAGGTAGTACGCGCCGATCAATGCTCATTCACCTTCTTCAATCTCTTCCCAAGCAAGATTATACCTTCTCCTGAACATGGCTGCCAAACAGGCCCGAGGGCTTGAACAGCAGGACAATAATTAGCAGAGCAAAGGCGACCGCATCGCGGTACTGCGAGGAGATATAGGCGGCGCCCATTACTTCGGCGATCCCCAGAAGAATTCCTCCGAACATCGCCCCGGGGATATTGCCGATGCCGCCGATGACAGCGGCGACAAAACCTTTTAAGCCCGGCATCAGGCCCATCGTCGGGGTGACTGTGCGAAAATAGATTCCCACCATCACTCCGGCGGCGGCGCCCAGAGCCGAGCCGATGGCAAAAGTTACCGTGATAATTCTGTTTATATTGATGCCCATGAGGCTGGCGGTGTCTTTATCCTGGGCTGTTGCCCGCATCGCTTTGCCGATTTTGGTCCGCTGCACAATAAATGTGAGGCCGAGCATCATCAGCAGGGAGGCTGTCAGAACGATGAGCTCCACTCTGGAGATCACAAAAAGCGATTTCCCAAAGAGCGCCACGGGGTAAACTTTCGGTTCAAAGGGGCTCGGGAAATTATACGGCTTTGCTCCCATGATCAGCAGGGCCAGATTTGAAAGAAATATGGAAGCCCCGATGGCGCTGATCAGTGCGGCCAGTCTGGAGGACTGGCGCAGCGGCCGGTACGCGAGGTACTCCACGGTAATACCGAGGAGAGCCCCTGCGGCCATGGCCACAAGAAAAGCCAGGATAAAGGGTACTTTGGCGACGGTGACCAGGATTAGCCCAACAAAGGCGCCGAACATATAGATCTCGCCGTGGGCAAAGTTGATCAATTCAATGATACCGTAGACCATGGTATAGCCCAGAGCGATAAGGGCATAGGTGCTGCCTAGGATCAGGCCGTTCATCAACTGTTGAGCAAGCATGGTTTGGTTTCACTCCCAATCGCTATGAGCAATTCAGGAGGGCAGGTTTTCCTGCCCTCCTGCTGGCACCGGTTCAGTTTCACACTAGTGTTTACCTGGCCCGCGCAAATTTGCCGTCTTCAACCTTCAGAATGAGGACGTCTTTAATCGTGTCTCCCTCTTCGTCGATGCTGGTTTTGCCGGTGATGCCGGGGAAATCCTTGGTGGCGGCAAGCCCTTCACGGATCTCCTCGGAGGTGCTGCCTTTGCTCTTGATCGCCTCGATCACAATGCGGGCGGCATCGTAGCCCTGGGCGGCAAACATATCCGGCTCTTCGCCGTGCTTATCCTGATAAGCTTTGACGAAATTCTGCACCGCCGGGGAAGGATCATCGGGGTAGAAGCCGGAGGTGGCATAGGTCCCTTCAACTGCTTCCCCGCCGATCTCCAGCAGCACCGCATTGCAGAGGCCGTCGGCACCGAGGATCTGAACGTCCATGCCTAAATCTTTGGCCTGCTGGGCAATCTTGGCCGCTTCGGTGTAGTATCCGGCGATATAGAGGCAGTCCGGATTCTTCTCCTTGATCGCAGTCAGCTGCGGTTTGAAGTCGTTGTCTTTATCGGCAAAAGCTTCCACTGCGACGACCTCGGCGAGTTCTTCAGCTTTGTTTTCGAAAGCATCGCGCAGCGATTTACCGTAGTCGTTGGTTGTATAGAGAACGGCGAATTTGCCGAGCCCCAGCTCTTCCACGGCGAACTCCGCCATCTGCACCGCCTGAACCTCATCGGAGAGACAGTTCCGGAACAGATAAGGGTTGTCCTTGGTCAGGTCAACCGCGGTGGAGGAAGGTGAGATTGTCGGGATTTTGGCGTCTTTGACGATAGTGCTCCCGGCTTCGCTCTCGGAGCTCAAGACCCCCCCGATAATCACGCTGACCTTGTCAACATCGATGAGCTTGGTAAAGGCATTGGCCGCTTTGGACCAGTCTCCTTCCGTGTCCTCTGAAATAATCTTCAAGGTGATATCGCCCAGCTCTCCGGAGGCGTTGGCTTCTTCCACGGCGATCTCCGCAGCGCGGAGAATGTTAACCCCATAAGCGGCGGCTTCGCCGCTCAAGGGACCGACCATCCCTATCTTCAGCACGTTTTCATCCTCGGGAGTACACCCGGTGACCGCCATCAGCAGGGCCAGTCCCAGCAAGACGACTGCACCGATGCCCCATTTTCTCTTTCTACTCGTCACAAACAGATCCCCCTTTTAATTTACTCACTGTTGTTTTCATCAAGGAACACCATAAAAGTAAACTCACTACTTTGTCAAATCTACCCGGCGCTGCGCCCCCTCCCTTGCTCTGATCTTGATCAGGATCGTTCTTTTTGGTTGAGATCGTCAATAATGGCATATTGTCAACAAAGAACGATGATATTAAAGGTACAGTTATTCAACATTAATTCAAAAAAACCCTTTTTATCAGTCGAACAATATTTTATTTGGGTCAGCCCCTGATCCCCGTGCCGCGGCGCTCCTTGCCGCCGGGTTCTGCAGGGGGCGATCCCTGCCAGTTTATGTTAGTTCAAACCTTCACATGTTTGACACTGCCCCACCGCTGTGTTAACATATTAGGAAGGAGTGCGAGGAGGCTGATGGTGTGTTTAAAATAGGAGACAGGGTGGTTTATCCCATGCACGGCGCCGGGGTGATCGAAGCCATCGAAGAGAAAGAGATCCTCGGTGTCCGCAAAAAATACTATGTGATGAAACTGCCTGTCGGAGAGATGAAGGTGATGATTCCCATTGACAGTATCCTTCGTGTCGGGCTGCGCGAAGTGATCGATAAAGGCAGGATCGAAGAGGTTTTTAAAGTGCTGCGGAACCCGAACGGGGAGATGTCCTCGAACTGGAACCGCCGTTACCGCTATCATTTGGAAAAAATCAAGAGCGGTGACATCCTCGAAGTTGCCGAAGTGGTGCGAAATCTTACCCGCCGGGATCGCCAAAAAGGGCTTTCCACCGGTGAGCGGAAGATGCTTGAAAACTCCAAACAGATCATGGTCAGTGAGCTGCTTCTCGTCCAGGGCATCGACCAGTCTGAGATCATCAATGCTCTCGACAGCATTTTTGACAGCTATCCCGAATAACTCACCGGCCTGCCAATCCGGACCCCTTAACATCAAATATTACAGGCAATGTATAATCCAGCTTGATCCTAGTTAAAACTATAAGTTATGATTATGAAAAGTGGTTTCAGGCATCAGTCTATCCCAATTAATCTTTCCCGCAGGGAGGTGAAAAAATGGTCCGCAAAGTTTTACGGATTATCGGGGCGCTCATTGGAGTTGTCACCGGCGCCTTGCTTTTCTATCATGCAGTTCCTGGTTTGACTGCGGTAATCGGTACACCCGGGCTAACTTTTTCCACGCCCTGGGGCTATACGGCGGCCGGCGGCGGTATCTTTGGCCTTTTATTTTATTTAATAACTCCCGCGGTTACCGATTCCTGCAGGCGTTTTTTGGAGTGGTGCGAAGAGAGGCTGAAGAAAGTGCCCACTCAGGATATTATTCTGGTGGTCATCGGGATGATCATCACCCTGCTGCTCGGGCTCCTGATCAGCTATCCCATCTACAATATTCCCCATGTCGGCGCTTACATCGCCCCGCTGATCACCCTGGGGCTTGTTTTCTTTGGGGTGCGCTTTATTCTCGGCCGCAAAGAGGAGTTTTCTTTTCTCACCTCTTTTTTCAGCCGCAATACGCGGGCCACCCAGGCTGCAGACAACGAGACCTTCAAGATCCTCGATACCAGCGCCATCATCGACGGCCGCATTGTGGATATCTGCAAAACCGGTTTCCTCGAGGGGATCATCGTTGTGGCCGGCTTTGTTTTGGAAGAGCTGCAGCATATTGCCGATTCCCCCGATCTGCTCAAGCGCAACCGGGGACGGCGCGGGCTCGATATCCTCAACAAGATTCAAAAAGAGATGGATATCCCCGTGCAGATCTATGAAGGCGATTTTGAGGAGCTCAGTGAGGTTGACAGCAAGCTGGTCCGCCTCTCCAAGGTGCTCAACGGGAAGATCATCACCAACGATTTTAACCTGAACAAGGTTTGCGAGCTCCAGGGGATCACCGTGTTGAATATCAACGAACTGGCCAATGCGGTGAAACCGGTGGTCCTGCCCGGTGAAGAGATGAGCGCACAGATTATCAAGGACGGCAAAGAGGTCGGTCAGGGCGTCGCCTATCTGGACGACGGGACTATGATCGTCGTTGAGGGCGGCAAGCGTCATATCGGTGAAACCATTGAGGTTCTCGTGACCAGCGTGCTGCAGACTGCCGCCGGCCGGATGATCTTTGCCAAGCCGAAGAGCGCTGTCGAGAGAGTGAGCGGAGTTAAATAATAATGAAGGCAGCTGTTCTGATCGCCGCTTCCGGGCGGGGGCAGCGTCTGGGCGGCGAGATCAAGAAGCAATATGTCACGCTGGACGGCGTTCCCATCCTCGCCCGCACCCTGGAGATATTTGTCAAGCATGAGGCGGTTAACCAGATTGTGGTCATCGTTCCGGGAGGGGAAGTGGACCAGGCCCGCCAGATGATTAAATCTTTCTGGCCCCTCGAGAAGATCAGCTTTGTTGAAGGGGGCAAACGGCGTCAGGATTCGATCCACCGGGGGCTGGAGGCGCTTCCCCGCAAGGCAGGAATGGTCTGCGTTCACGATGGCGTGCGCCCTTTTGTCACTGCGAAGCTCTTCGAGGCGGTGCTGGAGATGGCGATCCGCTGCGGCGGGGCCGTTCCGGTGATTCCCGTCACCGATACGCTGAAAGATATTGCCGCCAACGGCATGATCAACCGGACCGTCTGCCGGGACCGGGTTTACCATGCGCAAACTCCCCAGATATTTCGCTATGAGCTGATCATGGAAGCGTACCGGAAAGCCCACCTCCTGGGTATTGAAGCCACCGACGATTCCTATCTGCTGGAACTGCTCGGTGAAGCGGTTTGTACCGTTCCCGGCGATCGGGCCAATATCAAGATTACTCATCCGCAAGATCTTCTTATTGCCGAAGCTTTCCTGAAAAGGGGGCGGTAGGGCTGTACCGGGTAGGCACCGGCTTCGATCTGCATCGCCTGGTGGCGGGAGGGCCTCTGATCCTGGGGGGGGTGGAAATTCCTTTCCACAGCCGCCTCCAGGGGCATTCCGATGCCGATGTGCTGCTCCATGCGCTGATGGATGCTCTGCTGGGGGCTGCCGGCCTGCGCGATATCGGCTTCCACTTTCCCCCCGGCGACAGCCGGTTCAAGGATATCTCCAGTCTGAAGCTTTTGGCCGAGGTGAGGGCGCTCATTGCAGCGGGGAACTACAGCATAAGCAACGCCGATATGGTCATTATTGCGGAAGCACCTCTGCTGAGCCCTTATATCGAGAAGATGAAAGAGAATATCGCCGCGATCCTGCACCTGCCTCGCAGCGCCCTCTCGGTAAAAGCGACTACCACCGAGGGGTTGGGCCTCTGCGGACGGGGTGAAGCGATCGCCGCTCAGGCGGCTGTATTGCTGCGGGGCGTCTCCTGAGCGCTCAACCCGGGAGCTCCCCTCGCCGGAATTACAGGAGGATCGAAAATGGCCCGGAAGAAAAAATGGATCAGACAGCTGCGCTACCTTAATCTGGCTTTCTCCTTCGGGATATCGATGATCCTCGTCCTTTTGCTGGGGGTTTACGGCGGTCACTGGCTGGACCAGCGC
>JAAZIG010000192.1 GCA_012510325.1 Bacillota bacterium | reverse complement strand
GAACTTTAAGCGTTCTCCTTTGTAGCGGGGATCAACCGGCACTGCAATTGCCCCGACGACAATGCCGCCCAACAAGGCATAAATAAATTCAGGGTGATTGCGCATATAGATGGCAAAATGGTCACCCTTGCCGATGCCCTGTTCGACAAACCAGCGGGCAATCTTGTTTGATTGTTCATGGAGATCCTGATAAGTGATCACATCTTCCCCGTGTTCGCCTTTCTCAAAAACAAAAATCGGCTTGTCGGGGGTTTCGTTTGCCTTTAACTCCACAAAGTGTGAAGCGATGACCTGGTTCAGGTGGGCCTTAGCCATTTAAATCCTCCTTTATATTTGCTCAGTCTTCGATGGCCCCGATAAAGCCCCTGGTGTATGTGGGAAACTCTTTCTCAAAAATCTCATCCCAGTACTCATCAGTCCAGAACTGGTGACGATCAAAATACGGATCTCTTTTTGCAGCGCTGACCGAGAGGGTGACCACGATATCGACATCCTCGATTATCTCCAGAGCGCGTGCTCCGAAAGCCAAAGTGCTGAAAACGCGGCTGTAAAGCCCCAAGCGCCAGGCCGCCGAAGCAGCAGCGTTGACCGCTATATTCAAATTAAGATTTTTGAACTGGCAGCTGGGTCCTTCAGCCATCAGCGATTCCGTCGGTTCGGCAAGGTTAAGCTCTTTACAGGTACGGAAACCGCAGGCCCCACAATTATAATTAAACGGTGACCTTCTGGTATCGCCAAAAATGATCAGGGCAGATGGCTCCTTGATCAGCTCGATAACATGACGCCCATCTCTAGCCGCCAAAGGTGATAAGTCCGCCATTGAATAGCCGAACTGGGCAATCTCCTCCATCTCTTCTTTACCCGCCACAATAATCTTTAAAGTATTGCGGCCTTCAAACCGGTAGCTGTTATGTGCAGCTAACACAATTAACTCTATGGCGCGATCCAGCCCTCTTTGGACCAGCTCCTCCATTTCCAGAATAGCCATGCTATACCTCCTTTGCTGGATAAAAATAACTGTTAACTATAGATCGATCTGAATTGCGGCCAGAGTCGCTTAATGATCCGATCTTGCATCGTGCGCTCATTTATTTCACTGTATTTCTTGGGAATATCACGGAACGGGCTCTTTTCGGTAATGGAGATCGCAACCGCCAGCGCCAGACCGGTTTCCCGGGGAAGCAGCCTCATTCTCATGGCTGCCGCTCCGGCGGACCAAAATACTCCGTAATCGATGCCCAGATTTCTGGCCAACGAAATAACACCGTCAACAGCATAGGCGATATTGTTTGCCCGAAAAATACAGAGCGGTCCCGGAAAAGCGATGCTTTTGTCTCGCGGTAACCGCTCGGCTTCCCGCAAATTGTCGCAAGTCAGATGCCCGCACATGTTGCAGTTAATGTCTGACGGATCATTTTTACTGCGCAAGGAAGTGATCAGCAGCAGGGCATCTGCATCGCGCATCATCATGGCATCGCGCCTAAAAAATTTCCAGCTGCTGTTGTCTTCAG
>JAAZIG010000191.1 GCA_012510325.1 Bacillota bacterium | reverse complement strand
TGAAATGCTCGATCTGAGTGCAACCCCGGCCAAAATTCTCGGTATCGGCCTGTCGGCGAATGTAATCGGTGTATTCATCGGCGGGGTTCTTGGGGATCTGTTTACCGCCACCGGGCTGCCTGACCAAAACACCGTCGCCATTGCTCTGGCGGTGATCTGTGTGACCCTGATCATAGTCCCCCTGCTTTACCGGTATCTTTCCACAATGCTCGATGATCGCGCTTTCTTTGCCGCCCTCTCCGATATGGCGCCGGTTGAGGGAGCGCAGCTCAATAAGCGTTTGGCCGAGCTGGAAAACCTTTCGGCGCGTGAAAAAGAGGTAGCCGCCCTGCTGCTGCAGGGAAAAACATACCGGAAGATTGCCGGTGAACTCTCCATCAGCGAGAACACGGTTAAGACTCACGTTAAAAACATCTACTCGAAATACCATATCCAGAGCCGGGGAGAGCTCATCGACCTTGCCCTCCAAAAAGATCAATTCGGTGTCTAAACTGGCAAAGGGTTAAGTTAATCGGCTTTTGCGGCCCCTCACCCGAAAAGGGTGAGGGGCCGCACTTGGTTTTTCACCCTTTTAGTGTGATTGTTTCAAGCTGAAAGCTTGTTATTCTACCCTTAGCGTTAGTTGAAATCTTTCATCGAAAACGAGTTTGTTGAAAAAGGTTGGTCGAGCCTTCTCCAGTTTTGTCGGTACTGCAGTAGTGCTCTTAATTTAAGTGGGAACGATCACATCATTTGCCACGGCAACAAGGTTCGCGGGATCAGCGACGAGTGCAGCTCTCGCTGTCACTCGCCGCTGCAGAAGCAGTGAAATTATTTTTAAAGGAGGTTTTCCCATGAGCCAGTTTTGCCGATATTGCGGTGTACCGCTGGAGCAGGGGGTCGGGTTTTGCCCCTCTTGCGGCACCGCGGCCGCCGGGCCGCCGGCTGCTGCGGCGGCAGCGCCGTCTTCAGTTCAGCCGGCGCCAAAGGATGCTCTCGCGGCAGGGGCGGTTGCAGTTGTAAAATCGATCCCGGCGCTTGCCGGGACGCCGCTGGCCGCTCCGGCAAGCGCCGGAGAGGTCGCCTTCGCTTCTTCTTTTTCCTCCATCGCGGGGGAGGTTTTGCCGGAGCTCGGCCCGCTTCAGGTGCTTCTTTCCGGGGGGCGAAGCCTGCTTGGTTCTCTCGGAACACTGTTGAACGATAAGAAAAAACTTATTCCGGTCCTCCTTCTGGCCCTCCTCTGGTTTTTGCTTCTGCTGCTGCCGACTCTGGGAATCAATTTTCTGCCGGTGCGGGTTCTCTCCTGGCTCACTTTTGCCCACGGAGGCACCGGCGGCGGGATCCTTTCTGTAATCGGCGGCATCACCGGAAAGGGGGTCTTCGCCGGCCTGGTGGTCTCCTTGTTTTCCGGGAGCGGGGCTTTTCAGAGCCTGGGGAGAGGGCTGAAAACCTTTTTTTCCTCTTTTGCTAGTAAAGGCAGCGGCGGATATGGCGCGCTTCTCCTGGGCGCCGGGTTGGCCCTCATCGCTTACAATTTCATGGCCGGCTCCGCCTCCCTGATCAATGTGATGGCAGCAGTGGCGCCCCTGCTGCTCTCCCTCAAGGCGCTGGGAAGCAGGGCCGGTTTTCTGCGCCGTTTCTTCGGCAGCTTTGCCCGGAGGCCGGGGAAGGGCCTTTCCGGGTTGGCCCCGGAGATACCGCTGGCCGGTTTGGCGGCCGGCTTTACCCTGAGCATCCCCCTCTCGGCGCTGCCCTTTGCCTTCAGCGGCTATATTTTAGGGGTGCTTCTCTTGGCAGCCGGCGGCATTTTGATTGCCTTTTTGAAAGATAAGGGGGGGGCAGGGGTATGAAAAAGGGATATGGGGGTTTTCTTGCGCTACTGGCGTTATTAACCTTACTTTCGGCTGCCATCGGCCCGTCGCCCGTAGCGGCTACTTCTCTCTACGATGAAATCTTTGAGAGGCCATTGTTTCTAAATGTTTTAAATGTGGACTCCCCTAAATACGATGCAAAGGCCTTGCAGGATATCTATAAAGCCTACAAGGTTTCGGAAGAGATGGATACATTTGAGGGATTTGAACTGCTCAATGAACGATTTAAAAAGGATCTGCCCGAGGTAATCGTTTTACAGCCGGCAAGGATTTCAGCCCAGTACAGGGATATTATCGAGTTTGAGGATGTGGGGCCTTTGGTGTTAAGGAGGGGAGAAACGGCCAGTTTTAATATCGTATATAACGAGCTCACATACAGTGCGGAGAGGATCTATGATCTAAAGGTGGAACTGGCCATGGACGAAAGCGCGGAGTACGGCATTAGGTACAATTTTGAACTCTTAGTTGGCGGCGATACCGTGGCCGTAATCTCCGAGTATTTGGTATATGAGGAGTATTTCGAGGAATTTAGGAGGGGGCCTTTTGTCAAAACGGGACTGAATGCGGAGCAGGAGGGGCACGCGGTTAGATTTAGCCTGAAGGTTGATCATGAAGAAATGGATGATCACATTTTTAGCGGAATCCTTCATTTTTTTGAATTTCGGATTGTGGGTGTGCAGAAAGGTGGCGGGGCCACGGTGATCTCCACCGTTGCTGCGGGGACCGCCGGCGAGACTGGTGTGCCTGTTCCGGTGGCTATCGTGATCGGTCTCTTGGGGCTATTGGCGGCTGCTGCCGGGGCCGTCGGCGGGGTCGGCGCCGGCCTTGAAGAAGGCGGGGAGGGGGAAGAGGTCGGCAGCAGCTACAAGATGTACCTGCAAAAGGATTTCGGCAACAAGATCCGCCGCGGCGGTCAACATGTTTTTCTCTATGCCCGCATGGCTGAGATCAAAAGCGATGGCAGCGAAGTGTTGCGGGCTGATCTCACCGCTAAAATTGAAATTTTCTCCCCCGATGCCCATATGGAGGTGGGGCCGGCGACCCTCTCTGGGGACTATATGGGGGTGGCAGTCAAGAGCTCCTACCAGGAACTGGGCGGCCCGGAGGAGGGGGTGGTCAGTTTCAAATTCACCGGAGAGGGGGGCTCTTTCCAGAATAATGTCTCCTTTAAACTGGTGGATGAGGCTCGAATCCGGATTGAGGATGTCTGGCTGCTCGACAGCGAAGAGGATACTTCGGCCGAGCTGCCCTTCCGGTTGCTCGATTTTCTCTCTACCGAAGAGCTGGAGGTCGACTTCGCCATGAAAGAGGAGGGGTTGCCCTTCGATCTCGAACTGGACTACCCGGGAGGAGAGGAGGGGACGCTCCTGATCCGAAAAGGCGGCTCGCCGGTCCGGATGAAAGAGCTGATCCGGGGTCACATGGGAACCTTCACTGCCCGGGCCGGGGAGGAGGAGGTGGAGGAGACCTTTGTGGTTCGTCTCTGCCGGGAGGGGATCTATCTGGACTTCGACCTGGATTACGGGGAGGAGAGCGGCAAGGCCGAGCTCAAATGCTATCCCGATGCAGAGGGCGAGATGATCACCAACCGGGTCGGTATCGGCATTCTAATCTGGGATGAAGAAGATAAACGTCCGCGGATGGTTCCGCCGGCGGAGCTCGAGGTCAAGAGCGAAGATGAGAAGAGCATCGGGGAAAGGATCGGGCTCCTCTGGGAATCTACGGGCAGAACGGTCACCGGGAAGAAGATGACCGACGAGCGGCTCTCTCTCTGGCAGGT
>JAAZIG010000022.1 GCA_012510325.1 Bacillota bacterium | reverse complement strand
GTGTGATCGAGCCCTCCGGACGGCTGGCCAATCCGGAGACAACGGGGCAAAAACTGCCGCCGCAGCTGAAAGCGAGGCTGCGCCCCGGAAAAGGGGGCTACAGCTTTATCCTTGCCGACAGCAGCGAGGGTTACCGGGCCCGGGAGGTTTTGCTGACGCAGCCCGATATCCGCGAGCTGCAGCTGGCCAAAGGAGCGCTCTACGCCGGGCTGCAGGTGCTGCTCCAGGAGGCGGGGCTGCAGGTAGGCGATCTCGATCAGGTGCTCCTCGCTGGCGCCTTCGGCAACTATATTCGCAGAGAGAGCGCCCGGGAGATCGGACTGCTTCCGTCAATCCCTCTGGAGAAGATCACGGCGGTGGGCAACGCCGCCGGCCGGGGGGCCAGAATGGCGCTCATCTCGCGGAGCGAGCGGGCCCGGGCTCTTGCCCTGCCCGATCTGGTTGAGCATGTGGAGCTCTCTGCGAGAGCGGATTTCCAGGAGGCTTTCATCAAAGCGCTCGCCTTTGAAGCAAAATAGGGTGGCGGTGACGGCATTGCTCTGCTGACCGACATCACGGGCTGTGACAGAAATCTGTTGCAGCCCGTTTAAATGGTGCGGCCCCGTTGACATAAGTCCGAGAGAGAACTGTCCCCGGCGGAACGGCCCTGAACGACACCCCGCCGGATGATCTGAAATTGATCGAGATAATTTTGTTTTACAGTGTCCCGCTCTTGTTGTAAAATAGCACTGACTAAAAATAGCAACTTCACATTTTGCCTTATTTTGCATATATTAAATTTGTTGCCGCAGTTGCTATTTTGGCATAACTCTAGTAAGATAATTCACAATAAGCTTTTTTAGGAGCTCAACTGAACGGGGGAAGCAGACAGATGGCAAAAAAGATGACAACATTAGACGGCAATACCGCCGCCGCTCATATTGCTTATGCCTTGAGCGACGTTGCGGCGATCTACCCAATCACACCTTCTTCGGACATGGCTGAAATCTGCGATGAATGGGCCGCCTACGGGCGAAAAAACATCTTCGGCCAGACCTTGCAAGTCTCAACGATGCAATCCGAGGCCGGCGCAGCCGGCGCAGTCCACGGCGCGCTCGTTACCGGCGCCCTCGCCACCACCTTTACCGCTTCGCAAGGTCTTCTCCTGATGATCCCCAACATGTACAAAATTTCCGGAGAACTTCTGCCGGCTGTGTTCCATGTCTCCGCACGCACCCTGTCGACACATGCGCTCTCCATCTTCGGTGACCATTCCGATGTGATGGCCGCCCGGCAAACCGGATTTGCCCTGCTGGCGTCGGCCTCGGTACAGGAGGTCATGGATCTGGCCCTGGTGGCGCATCTCAGCGCGATCAGGTCAAGGGTGCCTTTCATGCACTTTTTTGACGGTTTCCGCACTTCACACGAAATGCAGAAGATCGAGATCATCGATTATGAGGATATCGCCAAACTGGTGGACCGTGAAGCGATCGCCGCTTTCCGCAGACGGGCGCTCAACCCTGAACGGCCGCACCAGCGGGGCACCGCCCAGAATCCTGACACCCATTTTCAAAACCGGGAGGCGGCTAACCCCTATTACCTGGCGCTGCCGGAGATCGTCCTCGACAGCATGGCGCAGGTTACCGCCCTGACCGGCCGCAGCTACCACCTTTTTGATTATGTCGGCGCACCAGACGCCGAGGATGTCATCGTCTGCCTGGGCTCGGCTTCGGATACCGTCGAAGCAACGGTCAAACTTCTCTGCTCCCAGGGGGTTAAGGTGGGACTGGTCAAAGTCCGCCTCTACCGTCCCTTTTCCTGTGAACATTTTTTGGCGGCGCTTCCGCCAACCTGCAAGCGCATTGCGGCGCTCGATCGGACCAAGGAGCCCGGTGCACCGGGTGAACCGCTGTACCAGGATATCTGCACCGCCCTGATGGAATCAGAATCCGGTCAGGCAATGCAGGTAATCGGCGGACGCTACGGCATCAGCTCCAAGGAATTCACCCCCTCCATGGTCAAAGCGATCTTCGACAACTTGCAGGCCCCGAGGGCGAAAAACCACTTTACCGTAGGGATAACCGATGATGTCACCCACAGTTCCCTGGAGATAAAAGAGAAAATCCACGTTGCGCCCCCGGGAACGTACTGCTGCAAGTTTTACGGCCTCGGCTCAGACGGAACCGTCAGCGCAAACCAAAACAGCATCACCATCATCGGAAACAATACCGACCTCTATGCCCAGGCCTACTTTGTTTACGACTCCAAAAAATCGGGCGGGATCACGGTATCGCACCTCCGCTTCGGACCGGAACCGCTCCATATGCCCTTTCAGGTCTGGCAGCCCAACTTCGTGGCCTGTCACAACCTTTCCTATATTACCCGCTACGATCTCCTTGAGGGGATCAGGGAGGGGGGCATCTTTCTGCTGAACTCGCCCTGGAGCGCTGAAGAGATGGAGACGCGCCTCCCGGCGAAGATGAAGCGGATCATCGCCCAAAAGAAGATCAGATTTTACAATATCGATGCCGCCGGGATCGCCTCCGAAGTCAGCCTTGGCGGCCGGATCAATGTGATCATGCAAACGGCCTTCTTCAAAACCACGGCAGTCATCGACCCCGAACTCGCCTTTGCCGAGATGGAAAAGATGATCGAACTGTCTTACGGGAAAAAAGGTCCCCAAATTGTCGAGAAAAATGTCGCGGCGATGAATAAAGCGATCGCGGCACTGGAAGAGATCCGCTATCCGGAAAGTTGGGCCAATGACAAGAACGGGGCGCTCTACCATCCCGAAGAAGCCCCTGAATATGTTCGCGAGATGGTCTACCCGATGCTGGAGCTGAAAGGCGACGAGCTCCCGGTGAGCGCCTTTGAACCGGACGGGGTTGTTCCCCTGGGGACGACGCGCTATGAAAAACGAGGTACCGCCTTCAAGGTGCCGATCTGGCTGCCGGAGAACTGCATCCAGTGCAATCAATGCTCATTTGTCTGCCCCCATGCCGCCATCCGGCCCTATCTGGCCCGGGAGGCCGATCTGGAGAAAGCCCCCGCAGGTTTCACCACGATCAAGGCCAACAGCAAAAACGCCAAGGAGCTGCGCTATCGCGTTCAGCTCTCCCCCCTTGACTGCACCGGCTGCGGCAATTGCGTCGACACCTGTCGGGCCAAGGTGACGGCACTGGAGATGAGACCCCTTGAAGAGGTGGCGGAGGCTCAGGACGTCCTGTTCCGTTTTGCGGAAAATCTGCCGGAGCACGATGTGGAGCAATCGAAGAGCACCGTCCGCGGCAGCCAGTTCAGCCAGCCTTTGTTTGAATACTCCGGGGCCTGCGCCGGCTGCGGGCAGACCCCCTATTTAAAATTGCTGACGCAACTTTTCGGCAGCCGGATGCTCATCGCCAACGCCACCGGCTGCTCATCGATCTACAGCGGCAACTCCCCGACCACCCCTTACTGTACCGATCGCCGGGGCCGGGGACCCGCCTGGGCCAGTTCACTTTTCGAGGACAATGCCGAGTACGGTTTCGGCTATTCCCTCGCTGTGGAGCAGCTGAGAAAGCACCTGACCGGGCTGGTCGAGAAGGTGCTCACCCTGGAGCTGCCGGCGGCGCTGCGGGAAGCGCTGGCCCGCTGGCTTGAAGTTAAGCAGGAAGGCGATCTGTCACTTAAAGCCGCCGACCGGATAAAAGAACTTTTGCAAACAGAGCTCGGGCAAACCTCCGGAAAGGCGCGATCGCTGCTCGAGGAGATCGCTGAACACAAGGACCTCCTGCCGAAACGCTCCATCTGGATCATCGGCGGAGACGGGTGGGCCTACGATATCGGTTTCGGAGGGCTTGATCACGTCGTCTCAACAGGCGCCGATGTCAACATGCTCGTTCTCGATACCGAGGTCTACTCGAATACCGGCGGACAGTCGTCAAAAGCCACCCCCACCGCCGCGGTAGCCAAGTTTGCCGCTGCAGGTAAATGTATGCAAAAGAAAGATCTCGGAGCGATGATGATGACCTACGGCTACGTCTACGTGGCCCAGGTATCCATGGGGGCCAGCGGCCAGCAGCTGCTGCGGGCATTTAACGAAGCGGAGGCCTACCCGGGGCCCTCCCTGATCATCGCCTACGCACCCTGCATCGCCCACGGAATCAATATGGGCCACTGCCAGAGGGAGGAGAAGCTCGCCGTCGAGACGGGCTACTGGTCGCTGTACCGGTTTAACCCCCTGCTGGCGGCAGAAGGGAAAAACCCCTTCATCCTCGACTCCAAGGAGCCGGAAAGCGACCTGCGTTCCTTCATGATGAATGAAACACGCTTTAGAACCTTGCTGCATCAGTTTCCCGAGAGAGCGGAAAAACTTTTCAGCAAGGCAGAGAAGGATGCCGCCGAAAGGCTGGCCTTCTACCGGCGCCTGGCGGAAAGCAAAAGTTAACCGGAGCAGGGTCAAACCGGACGAAAACAGGGAACAGCAGCCAACCGGCGGCTGTTCCCTTGCTTTGCGCTGCCAAGCGGCCTCTGTCCGTCAGCGGCGGTCGCGCTCGGGTAAAACCACTTTTCGCTGCGGCGAATTCCCCGGCAAGCCCATATTTAAACGGCTGTAGTAAGGACTTTTTGAGAGATAGAGAGCGGCCAGGGGATTGTGCCCCAACAGGCGATCCTTTACCGCCAGCACAGTGCAGGGCACGCGGCTGTAGCGAAAGAAAAGGGTGTCATGGCCGACGCACAAGCCCAGCAACACCGCGAGGTCGACCTGCTCGGCGTTTAGAATTTCCGCCTGGGCGATGGGATTACAGATGGTTTCGAGCAAAGGCGGGGTGATCTTTTCCGTTTTTTGCAGGCCGATCTCTTCCTTGGCAATGCGGCCAATCTTGCAGTTGACCGAAACCACGGAAAAACCTCTGCTCTCAAAGATGGAGGTCAGCGTGTGGGCTTCTTCCCTCAGCCCCATGCAAAAAGCAATTCCCAAACGGGTGTAGCCGCATTTCTCGGCAAATTGAGCCGTCTCTTCGATCCGTGATATTTTTGTCCTGACCCCCTCCGTCGTAAGTTCATAACACTCGCCCTCCTGAACAGAAGCGAGACGGCTGAATTCACGTATCTCCGGCCGGGCATATTCGGCAGCAGCGCTCTTTACCAGGCCGGGGAAGCGACGCATGGGGCAAAATGCAGGCGCTTTTTCCAAAGGGGGCTGCTCTTCACCGAGAGGGATCAGCGGATAACAAACAGTTCCCGGGCATCTGGCACAATCGCTCTTCTTCCCGCTATTTTTCACAAACTCACCTCTACCCTTTTAGATAATCATTCTCTATTTTGCCGGGGAGTCCTGCTGGAAGGTTGCCAAGGTTCAGAACCCGGTGAGGGCTGCCTGCGCAACGCTACTGCTTCTTCCACCTGAGGATTCCTGTCGCAATTTGAGCCAAGCCGCTCTCAGAATCAGAGCCGATTTCCGGCTCCACACCGAGCAAACGGGATACATTCTCCAGGCGGTTGCACACGCTCACTGTCTCCGAGCCGGCAAAAAGAAGCCCCACCGCCCGGTTCTTCTCGTCCAGAAGCAGGGAGCCGCTGTCGCCGGGGCGGGACACTGCCGATGTGATCAACTGATCGACAAAGTAGATTTCCTGGCCGGGTTCCATGGTGATGAAAAGGCTGACGTCACGAGCGATAACCGTCCCCCGGACGACACCGCTGGTCCGCCCGCTGAACGCCACTTTGTCGCCCGGGCAAACATCCCCGGTTCCGCAGACCCGGCCCAGACCGAGCAGCTCCAGGGAGAGCTCCTCTTCGCGGAGCGGCCTGGCCAGCGCCGCATCGACCAGATTGCCTTCCTCGGCGGCTTTTTGCAGAAAAAGGCGGTAGCGCGGCCACAGAAGCTGTAAAAATCTGTTGAGCAGCCTTTCCCAGAAGAGGGCGGCGGCGCACCCGGGAGGCTCATAGGCGGAATGGAGAGGGATGAAGCGCTCCAGCCGGGCAAGGATGTCGTTCTCCACCCTGCCGCCATCATAAAAGCCCGGCTGCAGCACCGGATCACCTGCGGAGGCGCGGCCGTCTGTGCCCGATGATGAATTCGCCAGAACATGGTTGTTGGAAAGAATGAAGCGCTCTCCAGTCGCCGCCTCTTTGACCACCGCTCCCAGAGTGCCGGCGGTGGTATGATAGTGACCGATGCTGACACCCCCGGGAGCGGGCCTCCACCGGATCAGACGGTCTCCGCCGGAAAAGGACTCTCCCAGAGGAGCGCAGCTCTCCATAAAGCGGATCTCACCGATTTCGACAACATCAACCCGCTTACCCCGCAGAACACGTGGCGCCAGCTCCGAACGAGCCAGCTGCCTAGGAGCAAGTTTTTTAGTAACAAAAACAAGAACCGCCTTTTCGTCTGTTCTCTTCCCTTTTTTCTGACGATGGCCCACACCCACACCGACTACATTTTTTTTCCTGAGCAGATTCCGACGATCTTTTTTTCCTATTTTGATACTAATCCTCATCACCTTCTTTCCACTACTGAGATATGCCCTTTCGGGAAAAAAGGTGTCCGGACGGCTCCTCCGGTTTTGGCGAATGGAAAAGCGGGCCCGGAAGAAACCCCGGACCCGCTGCCGTTTCGAAAATAGTGCTCATCAGAATTCGACGATAACCTCCACATCGCGTGAGACCACCTGTGCTTTGCTCAGGGAAGCGATATCGCCTCCGTTTGTGTCAAAAATGTTTCGCTCTAAAATAGCCTCCATGACCGCCTCCACCTCGGAGGCCTGCAGATCTTCCCGGGGATCGGCAACCGAGATGGTCACATTACGGCTCTCCTCATTACGAAAGATCATCTGCAGCGTCCTGCTCATCTGCTCACCCCCTTTCACCCGCTTATATTTAAGCAGGCTTACTCCTCTTCCTCCAGCTCAAACTCATTGACCCGCCGAATCACTTCCAGCTGGTGCTCCTGCAGGCCCGCCAGCTCCTGACCGGTCTGATACAGGTCTTCGTGATCCGCCCCGGGCTTGACATTGCTGTAGCTGCGAGTGCGCAGAATCGGCTTTCCTTCCAGCGATGTTCCGACCACCACCTGCAGCTGCAATCTGGAGCTTAACGGCGTCGCTATAACGGCCATCTCTACACCTCCTTCCGGGGTTCTTGGTCCGCGGAACTGAATCAAGTATAGATTCCCGGAGGGGCTAAGCCAATTTTCTGTCCGGGCAGAATCAGAACGCCGAAAGGGCTTTTTCGGAGTTGGCAGAAGCGGCGCTTCGTCCTTTTCCCCGCGGAAAAACAGCCTTGCGCCCTTCCACCGGCGCCTTTTACACCAACATAACAGGACAAGCTAATGGGACAAAAGTTACGGTAGGGATACCGGTTACCCGGCACCCCCCGTACAGATCCCAGCGTGCGGAATTACCGCACTGGGCTCCTAACTTGGGTCAGACGCGAAGGCGTTCATTAGGATATGGGTGTACTGTACACACTGACGGAATCCATATTGAGAAGTATCGGCAGAATTTTACCCAGGTCATGCTCTGTCCTTTCTGACTTCGCC
>JAAZIG010000190.1 GCA_012510325.1 Bacillota bacterium | reverse complement strand
TATACTGGTAGCAAATGTTAGCCGAGGGGCTTTGACCGATGCCGACGGATCTGCCCTTTAAGGAGAGCTGTTCTTGGAGACCAGGTTGCTGGTAATGGAAGACGATGTTTTTCTGCGCGACGGCCTCTGCGAAATGCTGCGGCGTGAGGGGTATGCCGTTGACTGCGCGGCAACCTGCCGGGAGGCCCGGCATCTGGCCGCTGAAAAGAGCCACAACCTGATTGTCCTGGATATCATGCTCCCCGACGGCAGCGGCCTTGACCTCTGTTCAGACTGGCGCGGCGGCGGCCTGGAGACACCCATCCTTTTCCTCACCGCCAAAGATGAAGAGGTGCAGATTGTGCGCAGCCTCGATGCCGGCGGCGACGACTACGTGACTGACCAAGCCCTTCCGCCTGGCGGAGCTGCTCTCGCGCCTCCGCGGCCTGCAGATCACCCTCTGCTTCCCCAGGCTGGAGGGAATCCAGAAAACAGGTTAGGCTCTCTGATTTTTTCACCAATTACTAGCCGGCGATCACGATGAATCCATCAAGCCAGATATTCATTTATGTATGAGGCAAATAAACGAAAATCGTCCAACCTGTTGTGCAGAACATCAACCAATTTTGCCAGATCAATACCGGCATATTCATGGACGAGAAGATTTCTCAATCCCGCCATTCCCTTAACCTCATGGGCAAATTCTTCCGGTATCACTTTCAACCGGGCGAGCTCAATAAATATTTCGGTATATGCTCCCACGGTAATTCCTTCCGCGGCCAGTATGTGGTTGCCTATGTCCAGAACTACCTGGACGATCAGTTGCATGCCATGTTGGATGATCCATATCTTGTCAAGGTCTTCGTTCAGCTCAGCTGCAGTTACGCCTCGGTGTCTGGACAGTTGGGCCAGATAACGATCCAGCTCACGAAACTTTAACTCCGCCAGAGCAATATCAACCACCGCCGCTGCCCCTCCATAGACCCCCTCAGTCAGCCGTTTGTGCAAATAGTAACGTTGCACTTTTAAAAGTGGCTGCATATCGAGATATTGCATTACCGTCCGTTCGTGAAACAGCTGCCTCTTTTTTTCAGACCGACAATAAATGAGGCTGCCATCCCTCAATACCCGGTACCTGAGCGCTGCTGATGCATCATTGAGGAGAACTAAATCAACTTCTTTTTCCAGCAAAACTTGTAGTTCCACCGACAGATCACTTTGATAACCATAATTGCCGGCCTGTGGTAAGCCAAGGGGATCTATGAATATGGCAATGTCAATATCGCTGAGCTCGCCCGCAGTTCCCCTGGAGATGGACCCAAAAAGGTAGGCGAACACCACCTCGGACCTGCTTTCAAAAAAACGGCCCAGCCGGGCCCTTAACAGAGCACTGCTACCTGATGCCATTTTCTACCCCTCCCAGCAAGTTGAGTATAACCATTATTTACCGATTAGTCAATGTGCACTGCAAAAACCGCAGCCTGCAGATCACCCTCTGCTTCCCCAAGCTGGAGGGAATCCAGAAAAGCAGTTAAACCGACGCGCTTGCGAACCCCAAGAAAAGATTAGCGTACGATCTGATCAGATTTCCCGCACAAAGATATAGATCTATTCGCACAATAATGTTGCACAAAACCGTTCATCGCTGTATAATATTACCCGGAGGTGATTCTATTGAAACCGGTTGTCTATAAGGAGGGCGTGGTGATAACCGCCACCGAGCTCAAACAGAGCTTCGGCAAATACCTCGATTTTGTGGAGGAGCAAAATGATGTGGTCATCACCAAAAACGGCCGCAAGGTGGCCCGCCTGACGCCCTATGTAACCGACATTGAACAGTATTTCACGATCAGGGACAAGGCGTTGGATTACCAGTACGGCGGGAAAAAGGTTTCCTACGAAGAGTTCATGGAGATCTATGAAAAAAGCACCCTGCGCATGGAATATATCAACGGCGAAATCTACCTGCTCGCTTCTCCCACTATCGGCCATCAGGAGATTCTGGGCCGATTACACCTGAACTTCAACGGGTATTTCCAGGGCAAAAAATGCAGGGTCTTTCTGGCGCCCTTTGACGTCCATTTTCACAAGAAAGATTTTAAAGAGCCCGACGTGATGCAGCCGGACCTGCTGGTTGCCTGCGACCTGGAGGGCAATGTTACGGAAAAGGGGCGCTACATGGGGACACCCACGCTGGTGGTGGAAATCCTCTCGGAAAGCACCAGGAACAAGGATCTGATCGACAAGCTGAACACTTACATGTTGTCAGGCGTCAAGGAGTACTGGATCATCGACCAGAAGCAGGAGAGTATCACCGTGTACAGCTTTGCCGACTGCGGCATTGACCGTTACAAATTCTATGAACAAAACGATGTGACCCGCTCCATCGCCTTCGACGGCCTTTCTGTAGATGGTGAAAGCATCTTTGGCGACTTAATCTGAGGGCGCGCGCCACCTTACGAAACTGTTAGATCGGCGTCACCGTATATTAAAGTTCGGCTGGTAAGATCAAGCCGAAGAGCACAGCGATTAGCTGGCCGGCAAGTTTCCACATAGCTTACGTTTACACGTTTGTTCAGCTGTTAGGTTTTCAGATAGCTGTGCGCTCCTGTTCGGGTCAATGCCGACACAATAATGACAACATTAGTCATCTTGCACGGGTAATGTAGCCAGCAGCCGGGGATAATTAGTCCGACCATCGACAATATGG
The DNA here is from genome assembly GCA_012510325.1 of Bacillota bacterium. Taxonomy (GTDB): domain Bacteria; phylum Bacillota; class Dethiobacteria; order DTU022; family DTU022; genus JAAZPQ01. The sequence continues at coordinate 89 of JAAZIG010000190.1, read as the reverse complement.
TAGACAAAGATTGTTTTACCCAACAGCCGATAGATGCACAGGTAATGTCCACAAATGAGCATCCGGTAACCTGCCCACCGGAGTATTTC
>JAAZIG010000021.1 GCA_012510325.1 Bacillota bacterium | reverse complement strand
GACCGGGCAGCCTGCAGCTACATTTTATTGACGCCGTCTACAATCTGAACCGCGAACAGATCGCGGCTAAGTGGCAGGTGAAGCCATGAGCATCGGCAGACTTTACCTGGTCACCGATCGCTCCTTGACGCTGGGCCGGCCTCTTGAGCAGATCGTAGCCCGGGCGGTGCAAGGGGGTGTCTCTGCAGTACAGCTGCGGGAAAAAGAGGCCGCCACCCGTTCTTTTGTCGAGGCGGCCCGGCAGATGAAAGCGCTGCTGGCACCTTATGGTGTCCCTTTGCTGATCAATGACCGCGTTGATGTGGCCCTGGCTGTCGGGGCCGCCGGGGTGCATATCGGACAGGAGGATCTGCCTTATCCCCTGGCCAGGCGGCTGCTGGGGCCACAGGCGATTATCGGTCTTTCGGTGGAGACGGAGGCCCAGGTTGTGGCTGCTGAAGCCTATGATGTCGCTTACCTGGGCGTCAGCCCCATCTTCCCAACACCGACGAAAAAAGACACTCGCGGCAGCTGGGGATTGACCGGTCTGGCCCGGGTGCGCCGGCTCTCCCGGCACTCTCTGGTGGCCATCGGCGGCTTAAATGTTGGCAACGCCGCAGCGGCGATCACCGCCGGCGCCGACAGCATCGCGGTTGTCTCCGCCATCTGCTCGGCGGAGGATCCCCGGGAGGCCGCCGCCGAGCTCTCCGCCGCTGTTTGTGAAGCTTTAACGTCACCAAGGAAGGAGTAACTCTTATGAAAAATTATTATCGTGCTTTGACCATTGCCGGTTCCGACAGTGGAGGCGGGGCGGGGATTCAGGCTGACCTGAAAACCTTTGCCGCCCTGGGCTGTTATGGTCTTTCGGTTATTACCGCCTTAACGGCACAGAATACCCGCGGAGTAAGTGCTATTTCCCCCGTTTCGCCCGATTTTGTCGACCGGCAGCTGGAGGCGGTTCTTACCGACATCGGAGCTGATGCGGTCAAGATCGGCATGCTCCATTCACCGGATATTATCAAAACGGTGGCGGATAACCTGCAGCGTTACGAGATCTCGAATATTGTTCTCGACCCGGTAATGGTGGCCAAGAGCGGAGACCGCCTGCTCCAGGAAGAGGCGGCGCAGGCACTTGCGGCGCTGCTGCTGCCGCTGGCCACCCTGATCACTCCCAACCTGCCGGAAGCGGCCGTTCTTCTGGGGCGCCCCCTCGAGAGGCGGGAGGAGATGGAGGCAGCCGCCCGCGATCTGGCCCTTTTGGGGCCGGCGGCGGTCCTTGTAAAAGGGGGCCATCTGGAGGGCGAGCGCAGCCCTGATCTGCTTTACGAAAGGCATGAAGATCGCGTCACCTTTTTTGACGCTGCCAGGGTGCGCACTGTGAACACCCATGGAACCGGCTGCACCCTCTCTTCGGCAATTGCCGCCGGCCTGGCCCGCGGACTAGCTCTGAATGAAGCGGTGCACCGGGCCAAAGACTATCTGAGCGGAGCGCTGGAAAAAGGCGCCGGCTACCGGCTGGGTTCCGGTCATGGGCCGGTCCATCATCTCTGGGAGCACTGGTCTTGAGAAAGAGGCCGGGTCCCGCTCTGGCGGTCCTCGATTTTTCCGGTGTGCTCAGCCCCGGGGCAGCCGCTTTCGGAGAGCGGCAAAATTTGCAGCGGGCACTGTCTGATTCCGGATTAACCGCTCTGGGCCTCGATCTGGCCGCTTTCTGGAGTGAGATAATCAACCCCGCCTGGCCTGAGGGGAGCACCACTGCCCAGGGTTACCGGAACCTGCTCGGTGAAGGTCTGCTGCGCCTGGCGGCAGCGCGAGGGAAATATCCCGCCCCGGAGGCAGTCTTTGCTGCCGCCGACCGCTTCACCGCAGCTTATCTGCGCTCCTCGGCAATCGAACCCCTGTGGGCGCCCATCCTGCAGCGGTTGCTCCGGCAGCAAACCGTCGTTGTCGCCACCGACCATTACGCCGAGGCCACCAGCCATATCGTCAAGCAGCTGGCGGCGCTGAGACTGTCCGCCGTTCCGGCGCTGGAGCCCCGGTCCGGTTGTATCCTGGTGGCCAATTCGGCAGACCTGGGCGCACTCAAAGAGAGCGTCTCCTTCTGGGAAGCACTGCACCGTCACGGGATCGCGGCGGCCCCCGCAGTGGTGCTGCTGGTGGATGACTTCGGCGGCAACGAGCAGGCCGACGACAGCTACGCCGCTCCAGAAAAGTATGCCGCCCGAAAAAACAGAACAGTTGCCGCCATCGAAAACTGCTGGAACGCCCCGGTCAGAGTCTATCCTTTTGTCTGCCGGCAGGGAGACACCTTCCCCGCGCTGGTGAGCGCTGCCAGAGATTTCCTTTTGCCCTAGTTCCGCCGAGGGCAGCGCTCAAAAGAATCTCGTATATTGCCGCCCCCAAAGCATGGCGGCCATACAGAGATCGCCGGATCTTAAAGGAATTTCCGCAGATCAGGAGAAAGTTAATAGCAGTACAGTAATAGTTATTCGCTTCCCCGAGCGGTTGAAGGGAGATCCGGATGAGCTCGTTAAAATTAAAATACGGCCTGGATGAGGTGCCTCCTTTTCTGGAATTGATTCTCCTGGGGCTGCAGTGGTTCGCCATCGCTGTACCGGTGGTGCTCATTGTCGGAAAAATTGTTGCCGGTTTGCATTTCAGCGACCCCGGAGCACAGATCGTCTACATCCAGAAGATATTTTTTATCACGGGGCTCTCTCTGCTGGCCCAGCTGCTTTGGGGCCACCGCCTGCCGCTGATCATCGGTCCCGCCACCATTTTGTTGGTGGGCATCGTCGCCAGCCGCGACGCCGGCCTGGGGGCGATCTATACCGCCATCGCTGTCGGGGGGCTCGCTCTTTTCCTTTTGAATATTGCCGGGCTCTTTAATTATCTGCGAAGGCTGTTTACCCCGCCGGTTGTGGCCACTATCCTCATACTGATCGCTTTTACCCTCACTCCGATGATCCTTGACCTGATTGTGGCCGAGGCAGCAGCGCAGCAGGCCCTGCCGAACCTCCTATTTTCCTTGATCTTCGTCTTGGGCCTCTTCTGGATCAACCGGCGCGCCCGCGGATTCTGGAGCTCAACGCTGCTCCTGTGGGCGCTTGTCGTCGGCACAGTTGTCTATCTGCTGCTGTTTCCGCAGAGCTTGGCTCTGACCCGCCCTGAAGGCAGCTTTTTCGCCGGCTTCTTCCGGCAGATGAACCTGAAGCCCTCTTTTGATCCGGGCGTAATCATCTCCTTTTTGATCTGTTTTTTGGCTCTTTCGATCAACGACCTCGGTTCAATCTACTCTGTTGGCGGGATCCTGAAACCCGACGAGATGCCCACGCGCGTCTCCCGGGGCCTCTCGCTGACCGGTTTGCTGAACTTTTTAGCCGGTCTGCTCGGTGTCATCGGCCCGGTTAACTTCTCGCTGAGCCCCGGGGTGATCGCCTCAACAAAGTGCGGTTCGCGGTACACCCTGATCCCTGCCGGGATCATCCTCGTGGCGATCGCGTTTATGCCCCCGGCGATCGCCTTTATGGGTGCCGTGCCGCCGGTTATTATCGGAAGCATCCTCCTCTATATCATGTGCTCGCAGGTGGCGGCGGGGCTGACGATGGCTTTGGATTCGGAGGAGCCTTTCAGCTTTGAACGGGGCCTGGTAATGGGGTTACCCCTGATGCTTAGTATCATCATCTCCTTTCTTCCGGACAGTGCCCTCAATACCTTCCCCGTTGTCCTCAGACCGGTTCTTGGCAACGGCTTTGTCGTCGGGGTGCTGGCGGTGCTGCTCATGGAACATCTGATCTTTAGGAAATAAAGTGGCGGTTCTGAGGGGCTTCCCCCCCTTCACTGCGGGGAGGACAACTCTGCAAGGGCATCCCGGCGCTGCCGCCGGGGAAGAGCCGGAATATAATCAAGATGGAAGGGTGGGTTCGCTGCAATGATTCCCATAATCTCTGTTGTCGGAAAATCCAATGTGGGGAAAACAACACTTTTGGAGAAGTTGCTGCCGGAATTAAAAAGGAGAGGCTACCGGGTGGCAACGATCAAGCATGATGCGCACGGTTTTAGCATCGACCAGCCGGGCAAGGATACCTGGCGGCATGCCCAGGCTGGCGCCGATATGGTGATCATTTCCTCCAGGGAGAAGGTGGCCATTATCGAAAAGGTGGACCGGGAGAGGACTTTGGATGAAATCGCAGCCCGGATCGAACAGGTGGACCTGATTCTGACGGAGGGCTACAAAAGGCAGGATAAGCCGAAGATCGAGGTATACCGGCCGGAGAGATCCACTGAGCTTCTCTGCAAAAAGGAGGAGCTGTTGGCCGTGGCGACCGATGTTCCCCTGAATATCGGGGTGCCGGAGTTTACCTTAGACGACAGCGCCGGCCTGGTCGACCTCATCGAGGAGCGGTTCCTGAAGTAAAGCCGGCCGGGGAGCTAAAGACGCCTCTGCTCCAAGAGGAAGTCTGTGTAGAAAGAGGCCCCAACCGGGCTAATCTTTCGCCGTGGGCGGTTTCCGCCAGAGCGCGGCGACAAAGCCCCCCCGGCCTCCCAGGCTCGCTTTTTCCTCCTGCTTGAAATGCTCCGGGCTGCTGTCGGGGTTGACGAAGAGGCACTGCCCGGTCCGCTCGAGGTTTGCGCGGTCCAGGTCGATCAGTTCCTGCATGCTCATGAAACGGGCGCGCCGGTAAATGGAGTCGCCTTTTTGAGCCTGCTCCTTGTAAAGAGCACCCCAGACGCTTTCCCGGTTGATCGTCCCGATGAGCAGGTTGCCCCCGGGTTTGAGCACACGGATCAGCTCGTTGAAGGCTGTTTGCGGTTCGGGGATGAACTCAAAAGCGGCCATGCAGATTACCCCGTCGAAGTGGTTGGCCGGGTAAGGAAGGCGGCAAAGATCCGCCTGCACCAAGCTGACCGGCAACCCCTCCCGCACCGCCTTTTCTTGGGCCACCGCGAGCATGCCCGGGGCCAGATCCACCCCCACCACTTGGGCGCCTTTGCGGGCCAGTTTCAGGCTGAAGTTCCCGGTGCCGCAAGCGGCGTCCAGGATCAGTTCCCCCGGCCGCACCGCAAACAGCGCGAAGGCCAGGGCAGTCTCCACCTCATCGGCGAAGCGCCCCAGGGAAGTGGTGTACCAGCAGTCATAACTGGAAGCGATCTTATCAAAAGAAACGGTTATCCCCTCCTGTAGCGAAATTATAAACAGTTCATCGTGTCAGTCGCACTCCGGGTTTCTTGGGCGGCTTTTTCTCGACCGCTTTTTCCTGCAGCTTCCGGTGGAGCTGCTCCGCTTCAGGATAGAGCGCTCCCAATTTGGCCAGCCTCTCCCGGGGGGAGGGATAAGGGGAAGCAGCGGAGATTCTCTTCATCAGCCCGGGCCGTTTCTTTTTCTTGTCGGTGCTGGGTGCTACTTTCTGCTCCTCCTCTTTTGCCAGCAGCGCATGGGCCTGCAAGTAACTTAACAGACAATCCGGATAAATGAGGACACGGGCGGCGTGGCGATCGGAAAGATAGACCAGATGCCTCGACAGATAGATAATTATGACATCCAGGAGGGCGATCAGAAGCGGTATCAGCGCCAGCATCAGCTGAAAAGAGGCGATCACCCCGGGAAGCAGATGCAGAACGATCAACGGAGTAAAAACAAGCAGCACAAAAGCAGCGGCCCCGGCAGCCCAGAGCTTGGTATCTCTTTCCTGGCTCAGCTCTGCCAGCTGGGCGGCGAAGAGCCCCTGCAGCTGTTGCTGATTGAACCTCTCCTCCATTCCCTTGCGCAGGTAGATCCGCCGGGGAGAAAGGGGATGCCCCGATGAAAAAGCCGGCTCTCCGACCGCCGTTTCAAAATAGAGGATCTCCCGCAGCTCCAGGCCAAACCGGTGCGGCAAAAAATTCAACTCGAAGGGCAGCCTATCCGGCCACCCGTTCCGGCGGTGGAGCCGGTGAACCCAGTACGGTTCCCCGAGATAGGCGATCAAGAATATCAGAGCCGCCCCCACCGGTCCCCAATAGGAAAACAGGTGCATGATCTCACTGTTCTCCCCAGCTACTGAGGAGACAAAAACAGCTAACAGAGCGACTACGACGCCGCCCAATTTGTTAAAGGTGCGCAGGTTGGTGACCGTCAATCGTTTCGCCTTCTCCTTCTGACCTGGTGCTTTCATTAAATATTATCGCATAAATGGTGGGGCGGCCAGAATATTATTCCGGCGAGCCCTGGCAATGCCGATTCAGTAGATGTGCTAACCACCACCCGGTGAACAAAAGCGAGCTCCTTCAGGTTACGCCCCGGGTATAGCCATAGGTGTTCGCAAATCAGATCCTTCGCTCCGCTCAGGATGACAAAAATTACCTGAGCCGCGGGGACGGATCTCCCGGCTCATTTTCCATCGTGTAGTGCGGTTGGGTATAGCAAGGGCGGCCTCAGATCAGATCCTTCAGGCTACGCCTTCAGGATGACGGCGCAGGGCGAGGGATATCATTCGG
>JAAZIG010000189.1 GCA_012510325.1 Bacillota bacterium | reverse complement strand
TCTTCTTCGGTCCGGTAATAGTGCTCCGGATCCTCACAGCCGGCATCGTGAAAATGGGTATCATCCAGGGCCAAATATTCCATCCCCGCCTGACGAATAGGGCGGGGCAGATGCGGCTCCCAGACTCTCTCCGCCAGCCACATCCCCTGCGGCTCCGTCTCAAACAGCTCCCTCAGCCGGGCTGTCATCATCCGGATCTGGCCGATCTTATCCTCGTCGGGGATCACCGGCAGGATCGGCTCATAGTAGGCCCCCCCCAGAAGCTCTATCTGCCCTTCGGCAACAAGTTTTCCAATCCTCTCGATAAAAGCGGGCCTGTTTTCAACGAGCCAGTCCAAAAGGCTGCCGGAATAATGCAGCACCACCTTGACAGCGGGGAAGCGCTCCAGAACATCGACAAACGGTTCATAGGTCTGCTCAAAGGTCTTCTCAAAAACCTCGCCCAGATTTCCCACGGGCTGGTGGTTGTGCAGCGCCAGAATAAAATGGATCTTCTCACCGCGATTGCTCATGATCGGTTTTTCCTTTCTCCCGAATAAACCGGGCCGCCTCTTCGGGCGCAATTTCATTGATAAAAACGCCGCTGCCCAGCTCAAAGCCTGCAGCGATGCCAAACCGGGGATGCAGCTCCAGATGCCAGTGATAGTACGGCAGCGGTGCGCTGCGCAGCGGTGCCGTATGCAGGTAGTAGTTATAGGGCGGGTCGCCTAAGGCCTGCGCCAACATCCGGAGCAGCTCTTCAAGAACTGCAGCCAGGGAGACCCTTTCTGGAACGCTGCTCTCCAGAAAAGAAGCCCGGTGCCGCCGGGGCAGCACCCAGGTCTCAAAGGGGCTGCGGGCGGCGTAAGGGATAAAAGCGCAGAAGCTGTCGTTCTGCAGAACGATTCGCCGGGCCAGACGGCTCTCTTGCTCCAGGACCAGGCAGAAGGGACAGCGGCCGCCGGCAAGATAGTGCTGCTGCGAACGCTCCAGCTCCCGCCGGAGTTCAGAGGGAACAAAAGGTAGAGCGATGAGCTGGGAATGGGGATGTTCGAGTGAAGCACCCGCCTCGCGGCGGTAGTTACGGTAAAACTGAATATAGCGCAGGGCTGGATTCTCCGCCAGCGCCTGACCGCGCCGGTAGCAGGCTTCGACAACGAGAGCCATCTGCTGCGGGGGGAAATTTCCGGGCTGACGGTTGTGTGCCGGAGTCTCGATGAGCACTTCGTGAACACCGTATCCGGAAGCACGGGCCCTTCCTGGCGAAGCCCCCCCCGGTGCCGCAGCCACGGCGGGGTAGAGATTCGGCACCACCCGGACTTTCCAACCGGCCCTGTCCGGCGCCGCACCGCCGCGCCCCAGTGCCAGCACCTCCGGGGGCGTCATCTGCTCATTTCCGGCGCAGAAGGGACAGTCCTTCACATAAGCAGGCCGGGGGCGGCGCCTTTCCCCTCCGCCGCTGCCGACAGCCGGACGGACGGAGCGCTGCGGGGCGATGATCACCCGCCGCCCGGAGATGGGATCACGGCGAAATTCAGACAAGCAGGCACCCCCGTGGAATATTCTGTGTGGCAAACCCGGGCTTGCTGTAAAGCTTAAACTTTCCTTCTGCTCCGGAACCGGCAGGCCTGCCTCCCGGACCGGAACCCCGCTCTGACCGGTAGAACAGCAGTTCACCGGCTTGGGGGCTCTTTCTTTCCCCCGGTCCCCGCGACAAAAAGCAAATTTAGGTTGCCCGCAGACACCCTTTTTATTCCGCAGGAAATTGGGGGCTCCGCCGGATATATATCGTTGGCCATAGGGAATAATAGCAGTTGTAATTGAGGCTGAGGCTGCTGCAATCGCGATCAGGCAAGCCGCACGATCTTCAGCGAGCCTTTCCCCAAGAAGAAGGAGGCACACCGGTGAGCCACAAAGAAAAAAACGACCTGAACCGCGGCCTTTCTTTACCGCAATACTATGGCGAAGACCGCCTGGTCCTCTTGCCCCGGGACCCTTACTGCATCTTTGCCTATTGGGAGCTGAGCGAACCAACCCGGGGGACTCTGGCAGAGCAGGTCGGCATCAACCATTCGGAGCTCTCCTTCATTCTGCGGGTCTGCAAACATTCCCGGGATGATGAAAACAAGGTGGAAGGTTTTTTCGATATAACGGTTCGCCCTGAAGATGACCGCCGGTATATTGCGGTGCCGGGGGCGGACCGGGTTTACCACACCAGGCTGGGCTGGAGGTTGCCGCCGGAACCCTTTCAACCCCTGCTCAGCTCGAACAGCGTGCGCACTCCGCGCGACTGCATCAGCGATCTCATCGATGAAAAATGGCAACTTCCCGATTGGAGGGCACAAAAACTGCTCCGCCGGATCTCCCTGCACCATCTCAGCTCTGCAGAATTTGTGCGGCGGGCAAAAATGTAAGATGAAAAAATACAGCGATCTATCCATAGCTAAAGGAGGTTTCCCCTGCCGATGGCCCAGGGTTTTCTTGCTTTAATCTTGCACGCCCACCTGCCGTATGTCCGCCACCCGGAACACAACCACTCCCTTGAAGAAAAATGGTTCTTTGAGGCCATTACCGAATGCTATATTCCCCTGCTGATGAACTTTGAAAGGATGGCCGCTGAAGATATCGAGTTCCGGCTCACTTTTTCGCTCTCGCCCACCCTTGTGGCAATGCTGGAAGATCCCCTCCTTCAGGGGCGCTACCGCGATTATCTGCAGGGTCTGCGGGAGCTGGGCCGCCTGGAGGAAGAGCGAACCGCCGGCGATCCTGATTTTGCCCCCCTGGCCAAAATGTACCGCCGCCGATTTGATACCGCCGCCGCCTATTTTGACCGTTACAGCGGCCGTCTGGCCGGCGCTTTTCGCAAGCTCGCTGAAAGAGGCTATCTCGAACTGATCACCACCGCCTCAACCCATGCTTACCTGCCGCTGCTGCTGCAGCCGGAAAACGCATACGCTCAGATCGCCAACGCCGTGCAGTACCATCAGGCGATCTTCGGCGAGGCACCGCGGGGGCTCTGGCTGCCCGAATGCGCCTATGAGCACGGTCTCGAAGAGATCCCCGGCGAGCTGGGGCTGCACTATTTTATTACTGCGACACATGGCGTTCTTTACGCTTCGCCCCGCCCCAAATACGGGGTCTATAGCCCCATCCTGACCCAGAGCGGCGTCGCTGTATTCGGCAGGGATCCGGAAACCTCCAAGCAGGTCTGGAGCTCTCAGGAAGGATACCCCGGAGATTACGATTACCGCGAATT
>JAAZIG010000188.1 GCA_012510325.1 Bacillota bacterium | reverse complement strand
GTTCAATGCTGCAGGCATCTTCAAGCCGCAGCGAATCTAAAAACTCGGTTCGTCGTGAACGGGCGTAACAGTTTACAATCAAAAGATTCGGCCATTTGCTTTTTGGGGGCTTTGGTGGTAAAATATGTTTAGACATTGAATTTTCCGCCTTTCTTTTTTCACTCTTCCGAGAAGCCCGGTACCGCAGCTGGGCTTCTACTTTTTTCGTCTTTCATTCTTCATTAAAACTCATTACCGTGTACGATCTTTCTTCTTGCTCGTCTATCCATGAGACAAGTTTTTCCTTCGTGAAAAATACCCTTCTACCAATTCGATAATGAGGAATTAAGCCACGTCGGCACATCTGAAGCAGCTTGTCATAGCCACAGCCCAAAAATTCCGCTGCCTCATGGGGAAGTAATCTTGTCTTTTGAATCCGTATCATGTTTTACCACCCCCGGAAATAACTTGTTTTCAGTTGTTTCTAAGGCAGTTGCGAGTCTTTTTCGCCAACCCGGGTGGGGGTACAGTTTACGGTTTTCGATTGCAGAAATAATCGATGACGATATACCCGTCTTCTGGGTCAAATTGGTTTGCGAATAACCCCTGCGCTGCCGGACCTTCCGGAGATTATTTTCAAGCATCTCGTCCCCTCCTTACCTTGCTTGCACTGTTCACTATAAGATGTTATATTTATAATATCACTAACGAGACAGCTTTTCAGAGTGTTAGCGATTGCGAGGAGGGATCTGCATTGACTAGAAATGATTTTTTTGAAGCGATTAAGAGGAAGGCCGAGTTGGCTGATGAAACAGGGGCTTACGTGCTCAGTCGCAAAAGTATTGATCTTGCAATAGATCTCCTTGAGGTAAGCGAAGGTGAGTTAGGCAAAAGGCACATAGGTGATGCTCTGCAGTTTGCCTGTAGAATTGAGAACCACATGGGGTACCGTGAAAAGAATAGTAAAGAAACAGGCGATTACAACTCCTTCATTCAAAGAGTAACGCAGCAAGACATAGTCGGTAGCGATTACCTTGTGGAACAAATTACACCTTCTGTTAACCATGTGAGGGAAATGCTATTTGGTGACTGTGAGCCCCCGTTTGACAGCATAGCTGCTGCGGTTTCATGGATCAGGAAAAAGGCAGCCGAACCATTGTCGGCAGATATTAAGACCAAAAAAGAGCGTGGGGTTAAGGAGTATCAGCGTTTACGTGGCTTGGTAATTAGTGGTGAGGCAATTGGATTATTTGGGGTAAGCAGAAATTATCTCGACTTCCCAGGGGAAGACGGCTTTATTTCTAGTGTTCCAGTAGTTCAACAAACTGATCTCGCAATCCTTGCATCGCATGCTAAGCGGATTTCTGAAGCAACCGGATTCCGTAAATATGCCGCAACGGTTTATATTTTAACTGGACTCAAGCCAATTCTCCCCAGAGTAAACACTTCTGTGCGCCCATCATGGCATGAGTTGCCTGCAGGTAACCACCTGTGGAGGAAAAACATAGTAATTGAAATCAATGCAGCTGATTTAACGTTTAATGAATTAAAGGCAATATATGATAATTATCGGAAAGACCTCGGCATCGTTAAGAAAAAGCCACTTAATGTACAACAGGCAAGGCTTTACAATCTTGTGGTAAACAAGGGCGGCCCTCCCGCTAAAGGGGCAACAGCTTTTTGGAGGGCAATCCAAAAAGAATGGAACAGCGATACAAGCAATAGTTCATATCAGACATGGGAGGGTGTTTATCAAAGATATAAGACCATTGAGGACAAACTTAAAAACCTCTACAACGAAGCGCCAGACCAGTACGCGCCTAAACAATAGACAGATCTTTAGACAGAAATCTGTCCAAATCAGTAAAAAAACAGCCAACTGTAAACAATTGACTGTTCAAGAAATCCCTATATATCAACCATTATCCACTCCCAACCAACTGCATACAAAACAAGCTTTCAATTTCGAGTCCTGTCTCCCCTGCCATCTATTTTAACAGTTAAAAGGCGTCCCTTCTCGCCAGGGCCGCCTTTTTAATGCCTGGAGAACCTTTTCCGAGACCGCCGCCGGGTGAAACCGTGGCGTCAGCCGGCTAGCGCTCCTTCTCCACCAACTCCCTGATATCCTGAAAATCTTCGTAGTGCATCCCCACGGCTTCCCTGAGCTCGCGGGCGATAAACATCCGCGTGGCGATGACCAGATACCTTTTCCCCCTGGCCTTCAGCAGCTTGATGGGACGCTCGAAATCGCCGTCGCCGCTGATCAGCACCGCCATATCATAGAGCTCTATGGTATTAAACATATCGAGTACAATTTCAATATCGAGGTTGGCTTTCTGCTTGTAGGTGCCATCGTCCTGCAGCACATTCTTCAGATCCTTGGTCACCAGCGAATAGCCCATATAAGTAAGTGCTTTCAGATATTTATCCTGCCGGGCCTCCGGATGGGCATCCTTGCCCACATAATAATTTGCATCGATGAGTTCGCCTTTTCCCCGAATATATTCGAGCAGCCTCCGGGGATCAATCCACCAGCCCAGATCATTCTTCTGCATATAGAAAAAATTGCCACCGTCAACGTACAGCGATATTCTCACTGCTCTTCCCCCCCTTCCTTTATATCTATTCAGCGGAGGGTTTACCTTTCCAGTTTGCCTGAAAATTTATTGCGCAAATTAAAATCCCGCCCACTAATCATCCCGGCGCCGGGCGTTTCGCTGACCCTTGCGCACCTCGGAAAAGAATTTTTTCCGGTTAAGCTGAACGCGCCTTCTCAGCCTGATGTTCCGGTAAATATCCGGACCGAAGAAGACGAGATAGTTGAGCACCGCCGCGACAACAGCGAGCTTGTGCGGCAGCGGCATCGTGAACACCGTTACGCCCAGCAAGATCCAGTTCAGCCAGGCCAGGTACTTCACCTTAATTGGCAGGATGAAAAAGAGCAGAATCTGAAAGTCTGGAAAAAGATGAGCGAAAGCAAAAAAGAGCGAGAGATTAAGGTAAACTCCCGTATATCCTGCTCCGGTAATAAAGGCCGCGATCGTCGTACCGATCATTCCCAAAATGTAATATACATTAAACCGGAAAGCGCCCCAGGCCTGCTCCAGCCCGGTTCCGACGAGGTAGTAAAAATATAGAATAAAAATAATCCAAATGGGAGAGCTCGAAGGCGGCAGAAAGATGTACGTGACCAGGCGCCAGACTTCACCCTGCAAGACCAGGCGGGGGTAAAGCACCAGCACATCGAGGGACACTCCCCGGGGAACAACGAAGTCGAGAACAAAGATCAGCGCATTGAAAGCGATGATGTAGAAGATCAGGTTCTTGATCGCATAGCGGCGATATTTAAATTCAAGTTTGTTCATCCATTTCAAAATCGCTCACCCCTTCCAAACAATTACCCCCTGAGCCACGTGAGCCACGGGGACGGATCTCCCGGCCCATTTCCCAGTGCACCACGAAAAGGATTGCCCAGATCAGATCCTTCGCTACGCTCAGGATGACAAAAAATACCTGAGCCACGGGGACGGATCTCATGGCTCTTTTTTATCCGCGATGCCCCGCCGCAGAGAGCTCTTGTCACATTTCCAGCAGTTCCCGAAAGGCGTGCTCATCGATGACAGCGACGCCGAGCTCGCGCGCCCGCTCCAGCTTGCTGCCCGGTTTATCGCCGGCGACGAGATAATCGGTCTTCCGGCTCACTGCCGCGGAGACCCTCCCCCCCTGTTCAGCAACCAGCGCCGCCGCTTCGCTGCGGGTGAGCTGCTCCAGAGCACCGCTGAAAACAAATGATTTCCCATCCAGAGGCTTTTCCCCGGCAGCAGCTTCCACCGCAACGGGTTCTTTAAAGTTCACCCCTGCCTGTTTCAGTCTGTGCAGCAGCTTTGCCGTCGCCGGCGCTTCAAAAAAATGGAGCGCCGCAGCGGCGATCTTCGGTCCGATCTCAGGCACCGCAGTGAGCTCTTCCAGAGAAGACTCGCGCAGCTTCTCCAGAGTGAGAAAGTGCTCCGCCAGGAGCTGCGCCACCCTCTCACCGACAAAACGGATCCCGAAGCCGAAGAGCAGGCGGTGCAGCGGCCTGTCTTTGCTCTCTTCAATCGCCGTCATCAGGTTTTCCACCTTTTTCTCGCCGATCCCTTTCCGATCCAGATCCAAAATTGAAGACGCCGGCAGATAGTAGAGATCGGCCAGATCCTGCACCAGCCCCTCCTTCCAGAGCAGCTCGGCCATCGCCGGACCCAGGCCATCAATATTCATAGCCCGCCGCGAAGCAAAATGCACGATCCGCTCGACCAGCTGCGCTGGGCAGGAGGGGTTAAAGCAGCGCCGTGCCGCTTCGCCGGGGAGCCTTTCCACAGCCGCCCCGCATGAGGGGCACCGCTCCGGCATCCGGAAATCCCTCTCCGCGCCGGTGCGCTTCTCCTTGAGCACCCGCACGATCTCCGGAATGATCTCACCGGCTTTGCGGATGATCACAGTGTCGCCGATGAGGACCTCTTTTTCGGCGAGAATATCTTCATTATGTAAAGTAGCCCGCTGCACGGTGGAGCCGCTGATGAAGACGGGCTCCAGCACCGCCACCGGGGTAATTGTTCCGGTTCGCCCCACATTGACCACAATGTCGCGCACAAGGGTGCTCTTCTCCTCCGGGGGATACTTGAAGGCGACAGCCCAGCGGGGACTGCGCGCGGTGTTCCCCAACTGCCCCCGCAGCACCAGATCGTTGCACTTGATCACGACACCGTCGATCTCGTAGGGCAGTTCGCGCCGCTTTTCCTCCCAGAGCAGGCAGAACTCCCAGGCTTCGTCGATGGTGCCGCAGAGCCGCCGGTGGGGATTAACCGGCAGACGCAGCCCTTCCAGATAGGTGAGCAGCCCGGCGTGCGTCTCCACCGAAAGGCGATGCTCCCCCAGACCGTACAGAAAGATTCGCAGCGGCCGCGAAGCAGTAATTCGCGGATCGAGCTGTCGCAGTGAACCAGCGGCAGCGTTGCGCGGATTGACAAAAACACTCTCCCCCCGCTCTCGCCGCTGCACATTCATCGCTTCGAAATCGTCCCGGCCGATATAGACTTCACCGCGGACTTCCATGGTCACCGGTGTCGGCAAAATGAGGGGAACCTGCCTGATCGTTCTCAGGTTGTGGGTGATCTCCTCCCCGGTAAAACCGTCGCCCCTGGTGGAGCCCCGGACAAAGCGCCCTTCTTCGTACTGCAGCGAAACCGCCAGCCCGTCGATCTTCAGCTCGCAAAGATACTCGACCTGCTCCAGCCCCGCCAGCCGGTGCACCCGGCGGTCGAACTCGCTCAGCTCCCCCTGCTGGAAAGCGTTATCCAGCCCCAGCATCGGCACCCGGTGGGTCAGCGTGGAAAAACCCGGCAGCGGCGCCCCGCCGACCCGGCGGGTCGGGGAATCTTCGCTCTGCAACCGGGGAAAGCTCTCCTCCAGCGCTGTCAGCTCCCGCATCAACTCGTCAAATTCGTGATCATCGATGAGCGGATCGTCGAGCACATGATAGCGGTGATTATGCCCGGCGATCTCTTCTCTTAGCTGCGCCGCTCGCTCAGCGGCCTTTTCTGCGTTGTCTTTGCTCATATCACTCCACCCTGCCCCTACTATTTATACCACATCATGCCCCCAATATAACCGAGGGATAGATCACGGGAGCGGTTCCCCGATCATTTTTCCAGCAAAATGGGACAAAAAGGTACGTCCCTGGTGTCCCACCCAAGCAAAATGGGACAAGAAGGTACGTCCCTGGTGTCCCGTTATGTTTGGTTGCGGATGTAGTCGACGATGCTTTCCAAAGTGGTGCCCGGGGTGAAGACAGCGTCGGCTGCCTTCTTCTCCATGAGCACAGCCCCGTCCTCCTCGGGGATGATCCCCCCTACCAGAAGCAGGACATCATCCATCTCCCGCTCCCGCAGAAGCTCTTTTATCCGCGGCACCAGCGTCAGATGGGCCCCCGATAAAATGCTCAGCCCGACGACATCGACATCTTCCTGCAGCGCCGCCTCGGCCAC
>JAAZIG010000187.1 GCA_012510325.1 Bacillota bacterium | reverse complement strand
GAACAAGATGCCATCAAAAAAAGATGTATCCAAGTTGGTCCAAGCTGCCGTCGAGCGCGTTAACGAAAAGCTTCCGGCTTATAAAAAGATTCATGCTGTTGAAATTTTGTGGAATGAACTCGAAAAAACCACGACGCAGAAAATTAAACGGTATGGTGCTAATTATGCCACCTAAAACGGGATGGCTGCTTGCCCCGGTTCGGCGGGTCCAAATCGGCTTGTTTATCATGCCGTTACTTTTATTTTTGTTTTATTAAACCACCTTTATTTAAATTTCTTTGGAGGCAGAATATCCGAGAGCAGAATTCCGCTGAATACGATTATAAAATCCTTCGATTAAAAATGGCTGATCGCGCTAGGCATTGTCGGCGCGATCAGTTGTTAGTTGTTATCAAAAGAATGCTTGGAAACGACCCGGCAGACAAGCC
The DNA here is from genome assembly GCA_012510325.1 of Bacillota bacterium. Lineage (GTDB taxonomy): Bacteria > Bacillota > Dethiobacteria > DTU022 > DTU022 > JAAZPQ01. The sequence goes on along the minus strand of JAAZIG010000187.1, from coordinate 5,082 downwards.
AGAATAAGGGTGGCATTAAACTTGTAATCACAATGATTGCAAAAACCGGGAAAATTTGCTTGCAAAACCCAAGGAGATGGAATACCATGTCTGCAATGGGGGGGCTCCGAAGCGTTAGACCTTCTGACAGCAACGGCGACAGTGCATAAAGTCTCCAGCGATGAAGCTTGCAAGTGAGCCCACTGGGTGCAGATTGATTATGGTACCGCGATCTCCAAAAAACAGAGAACAAGCTTACCTTACAGATCTTTAGGCTTTTCAGGAAGCACTGCAAATACAAGGGGTTGCACTAAACTATGAACAAGAAAAGCAAAAGCCCTCGTAAATGGTTCGAGGGTCACTTTTTTAAGCACTTTCACAAGGGCAAGACGGTGGCATTTATACCGGGCATCTCCGAAGAGGGTGGAAACATACAAGTCATAACAGACAAAAAAACATTTTTGTTCAGATTTCCAGAAGGGCAGATGGGAGAGGTAATCTCCATCGGTGACAGCGTATTTACCAACGACGGCATCAAAGTCAATCTCCCCGGGATAAGTGGCCAGGTAAAATATACAAATACAACGCCGCTCAACTATGCTTTTATGGGTTATTTAAAGTACCTTCCTCTTGAGTGCCGCCACGAAATCATCAGCATCAGGCATGACCTTGAGGGAAGCATTACTATAGAGGGTGAAGAATATGACCTCAACGGCGGTGTCGGCTACCATGAAAAAGATAGCGGAACCCAATTCCCGGCAAAACATCTCTGGGTTCAGTGTAACAACTTTAAAAATACAGATGTGGCGATTATGTTATCGATAGCCTCTGTCCCCATTCTCGGGATTCCCGTGAGGGGGAGCATTTGTCTGATTAACATTGAGGGCAAGGAACATCGTTTGTCTACATACTTGGGCGCATTAACGAGATTGACAGATACCCGCATCGAACTTAGACAATTTAACAAACATATTGCTGTGGAGATACTTGATTTTGGCGATTTCCATCAACTTGTTTCAGCGTCAAACGGCAACATGGTAGAACCGCTGGATGAAACAAATAATGCCAAGATGAGATTTATCTTCTCGGTAAATGGTAACGTGAAATTTGATCTGACCAGTGACTATGTAGGCTATGAAAGGCGCCACCTGTAATCTGGCACGGGGTGATCAGGTTAGTGTAAAATTACTGTGAGTTTTCCAGAAGGGGATTACCTCCTGGCAGTGGAAGAGAAACTTCACATTCTTTAAATGGTTATTGCGTAACGGACAGGCAAAAGGAGGTGCACGGGCGTGGGGGAGATCAAAACCTGGCTGCTGGCGGCAGCCGCTCAAACCGGCCTGGCCCGCCCGGTGGCGGCGCTGGCGGTATTTTTGCTCTTTTTGCTGCTCCGGGGTTTTCTCACCCGCTTCGTCTTCGGTCTGGCTTCGAAGATCGCTTCACGAAAGAAAACCGCAATCGATATCAGCTTCTTTCTGGCTCTTGAACCACCTCTGAAGAGCTTTATCCCGGTTCTGGGGATCTATATCGCTCTGAACATCTGGCTGCTTCCGCCCCCGTGGTCTCTTTATCTCATCATTTTGTTCCGCATTCTCGTGGTGCTCTTTGCGGCCTGGGCCCTCTATAATCTCACTGAAAGCAGGCCCTTTAAGGTGATCGGTCAAAATATCGGACTCGATCCCCTGCTCGCGGATTTTCTGATCAAGGCGATTAAGGCGATCATCGTTGCTCTGGCGGTGATCATGATCGTGCAGCAGCTGGGGTACGATATCAACGGTTTTATCGCCGGCCTCGGCCTCGGCGGACTGGCGGTGGCGCTGGCGGCGAAGGATGCCCTGGCCAATATCTTCGCCGGTATTGTCATCATCGCCGACAAGCCCTTTTCCGTGGGCGACTGGATCTCGACGCCGGAGGTGGAGGGAACCGTTGAGCGGGTCTCTTTCCGTAGCACCAGGATCAGAACCTTTGCCCAGGCGCTGGTGACCGTGCCCAATGCTATTCTGGCCAACGAAGCGGTGACCAACTGGAGCCGCATGGGGAAACGCCGGGTCTCCTTTAACCTGAAAGTAGCCCTTTCCACTCCCCGGGAGAAGCTGGCGCGCTCCACTGAGCGGATCCGGAAGATGTTGCAGACAGACCCTGCGGTTCATCCCGAGACCATTTTGGTTCATCTGGTGGAGTTCGGTGAGAGCAGTCTGGAGGTAGTGGTTTACTTCTTTACGAGAACCACTGTTTACGCCGAATTTCTTGCTGCCAGAGAAGCGATCAACTTAAAGATCATGGAGATTCTCGAAGAAGAGGGCGTCTCCCTGGCCCTCCCTGCCCACAGCATCCATCTGGCCGGCGAACAGGAGGAGCACCCCTAGCTCCGTCCCCTGGTTCATGGAATTTCTTGTCATCCTGAGCATAGCGAAGGATCTGATTTGTGAATCCCTTTTGCTATTTCCGGGGCGTCGCCCGCAGGGTTTGCCCGGAGAAAATGGGCCAGGAGATCCGTCCCTGTGGCTCATGGGTATTTTTGTCATCCTGAGCATAGCGAAGGATCTGATCCGGGATACCTCTTTTGCTATTCCCGACAACCCGCCGTTGTGTTAATGAACCGATAGTAATGTCTTAGACCCTTCGCTCTGCTCAGGGTGACAAACGCTCCGGGTGGCAATAAATACCCGGGTGGAAGTGCACCGCTTGAGCCACCCCTGTGGGTAAAAATGATTCAGCAGAACCGTTCCTGCAGTACATCCGAAGTGTTATATCCCACGGGATGTAATTATTTGTCATCCTGAGCATAGCGAAGGATCTGATCTGGGGCACCCCTTTTGCTATTTCCGGGGTGTAGCCCGCAGGAGCTGTTCGGAGAAAATGTGCCAGGAGATCCGTCCCCGCGGTGTACTCGTCCCTGTTGTTCCGGAAAGTGGGACAGGAAGGTACGTCCCTGTTGTCCCACGGCAGAACCCCTCTCCGGCGGGGAGAGGGGTTTCTTCAATCAGCTTTAGCCTTTGAGCGCTTTTTGCCAGTCGGCGAGGAAGCGTTCAATGCCGCTGTCGGTCAGCGGATGGTTGAACATCTGACGCAGCACCTTGAAGGGAATGGTGCCAATGTGGGCGCCGGCCAGGGCCACTGCGGGCACATGGGCGGTATGGCGGATACTCGCTGCGATTACCTCGGTGTCGATGCCGTGAATCTTAAAAAGAGCGACGATCTCTTCGACCAACTCGACGCCGTTATGGCCGATATCATCGAGCCGCCCGATGAAGGGGCTGACAAAGGCAGCCCCGGCCCGTGCGGCCAGCAGGGCTTGATTGGCGGAGAAGACCAGGGTCACGTTCGTCTTGATCCCTTCACCGGCGAGGGTTTTCACCGCCTGCATCCCTTCCGGGGTGATGGGGATCTTGATATTGACGTTTTTGTGGATCGCCGCCAGCTGACGGGCTTCTGTGACCATCCCTTCATAATCCTGGGCGAGCACCTCTGCGCTGACGGGGCCGTCAACGAGGTCGCAGATCTGCGGCAGGATCGCCGAAAATTCCTCTTTTTCCCGCGCCGCCAGCGAAGGGTTCGTGGTCACCCCGCAGATTACCCCCCAAGCGGCCGCCTGGCGGATCTCTGCCAGGTTTGCCGTATCCAAAAATAGCTTCATCTTGTTCACTCCTGCCTCTTCATTGTTGAGCTGTTTTCACCGCTGCCTATATCTTTTCTCTCCAATAAAAGATATTTCCTGCTTATTCTTAAAATCTGGTGAAGGTGTTTGTAGAAGGGGGGGGGATCCTGTCGTACGGCGCGCGGCGCTGCCCTCTTTGCAGGCAGGTATTAGGAGGCCGGTAGCGAAGTTAGGAAGTAGGCGGTTATTGTTGTAAATAGCGCGGCGCAATCGCGGCACACTAAATACAACCAATCAAGACGAGAGGCGAGAACATGCTAAAACAGTGGCAGAAACAGCGTCCTGAAAAATTCACCTCTACCGACAACATTTTTGGCAATATCCACGCCGGCGATCGCATCTTTATCTCCACCGGCTGTGGCGAGCCCCAGTATCTGGTCAACCGGCTGGTGGCCTATGTGGAGACCCATCCGAAAGCATTTTTTGATGCCGAGGTTCTGCAGGTCTGGACTTTGGGGGTCGCTCCCTACACCGACGAGAAGCTGAAACATAATTTCCGGCACAACTCATTTTTTATCAGCCACCACACCCGTGAGGCTGTCAACCGGGGGAAGGCGGACTATACTCCCATCTTCCTCTGCGATCTGCCGGCGCTCTTCCGCAGGCGCCAGGTCCCCGTCGATGTCGCTTTGATACAGACCTCTTTGCCCGACGCCCGCGGCTATCTCAGCCTGGGGATCAGCGTCGATATTGTCAAGGCCGCTCTGGAAAATGCCAGCCTCATCGTCGCGCAGGTGAACAAGAACATGCCCACCGTTCACGGCGACAGCTTTGTTCATATCGATGAGATCAATTACCTGGTGCCCTACGACGAACCGCTGCTGGAATACTCGCCGGGTCAGGTTGATCCGGAGATTGCCTCCCGCATCGGGACACACGTCTCCCGCATAATCGATGACGGCGACACCATCCAGGTCGGATACGGCAGCGTGCCCAATGCCATTCTCGGCTCGCTGTTCGACAAAAAGCATCTGGGGATCCATACGGATCTGCTCGGCGACGGGCTCCTGGAGCTGATGGTCCGCGGCGTCGTCGACAACAGCCGCAAGACGATCAACCGGGGGAAGACGATCGCCTCTTACTGCATGGGTTCGCAGGAAAGCTACCGGCTGATCAACGATCATCCGAAGATCGAAATGAAGGAGATCGACTATACGAATAATCCCCTGCTCATCGCGCAGCATGAAAACATGGTGGCGATAAACAGCGCCCTCGAGGTGGACCTGACGGGGCAGGCGACGGCGGAGTCCATCGGCACCCTTTTCTACAGCGGCATCGGCGGGCAGGCCGGATTTATCCGCGGCGCGGCGATGGCCCCGGGGGGGAAAACCATCCTCGCGCTGCAGTCGACCACCCGCGATGAATCGACCTCGCGCATCGTGCCCCTGCTGCAGGAGGGGGCCGGGGTGACCCTGACGCGGGGCGATATTGAATTCGTGGTGACG
>JAAZIG010000020.1 GCA_012510325.1 Bacillota bacterium | reverse complement strand
GCAGGGACCGTACCCCAACAGCATCCGGTAAGCGCAGGCGAGGCCCTGCTCTACAGCGGCACTGAAGCAGGGCTGGCCCTGATCAACCAGGCCGATGCCGTCCTTGTCCTCGGGGCGGACTCCGAAATCGTGGAGATCCTGGAGCGCTGCCCGGGGGGGGAAAACCGCCTGCTCCTCCAGGTGGAAACCTGGGCCAGAGATTTCCTGGCAGAAACCGATCATCCCCTCCTGGCCGATCCGCTGAGCGCACTGGAGCAGCTGGTCGGGCTGACCCCCGGGCTGGCTGAAAAAACCAGGCCCTGGTTGAAAGCTTTTATCAAAGAGGGTACTCCCCCCGCTGCACCGGAATGGGAACAGCTCTCGACAGCCTTGCAGCGGGCCTCTGGGGAAAATTCCATCTTTGTGGCCGACGGTGACACCGCCGGACAATGCGCCGCCCGGCTGCTCCGGGATAAAAGATACCGGGACCTGTTTATGCTGTCGGAAAAGGATCTTCTGGGCGCCGGGCTGCCCTTTGCCCTGGGAACAGCCCTGGCCGATCCCGGCAACAGGGTAACCCTGATCTGCAACCACAGCGCCCTTTTTGCTCATATCCGCGAGCTCTCCCCGGCAAAAGCGCTGGGTCTTAACCTGCAAATTATCGTCATCGATGATGGGGACACCGCTCCTTTTTCTGTCGATACAGCCGCCACCCTGGAAGGGTTCGGCTGCCAAACAATGTCCCCCGCCAATGCGGGCAAAACATCCGGTTTGAGAGCAGTCCTGATCGGCAATTCAGGAGACGTTGTCCCGCAAACGTATACCGGGTAAGAGCGGAAAGCTGCCGGAGCAGCTGACCGTAAACGCAAGTGCTTGTCCCGGCTGAAAAGATCACGGAATCCACCGGCACCCCCGGTGGATTCCCCAATTCTAAGCCAGGCCGCGGCGGGCCAGATTCATGATCAGCGGCCGGGCCTTGCCCTTGCGGCAAAGCCGGGCCATTACTCTGAAGTAGAGCTGCGGGCTCAACCGCTTCAGCAACCACAAGATCCTTCCGGAAAACATGGGCAGGCAGTAGAGTTTGCCCCGGCGAACCGCTTTTAAAATGACCCCGGCCACATCACTGCCGGACATCCGGGAATTGGTGAAAGCGGTGCGGGCAAACTCATATTGAAACTGTTCCGTGTAGCGCATTGTTTGAAGCAGGTTGGTATTGAAAAAATTGGGACAAGCGACCGTGATCCCGATGTTATCGGGAGCCAGCTCCGCATAGAGGGTCTCCGACAAGGAGATCACCGCTGCTTTGGTCAGATTATACGGAGCCATCTCCGGCAAAGAGGCGAATCCCGCCGCGGAGGCGATATTTAAGATATGCCCGCCACCCTGCGCTTTCATGCGGGGGATAAAACTGTGACAACCGTGGACCGTCCCCCTCATATTGGGCCCGTAGATCCAATTCCAATCCTTCAGCGCAATATCTCCGACAAAACCGGCTACAGCCACCCCGGCGTTGTTCACCAGCAGATCCACCCGGCCCCACTTTTCAAAGTAAAGATCAGCCACCGCTTCCACTTCGGAGGCGTCGTTTACATTTAAGCGGTAGGCTTCCCCGGAACCGCCTGCTTCCTCGATTAACTGCAGCGTCTTCTTTGCCTCCGCCCTGTTGCAATCAGTAACCAGAACACGCCAGCCATCCGCAGCCAACAACAGAGCCAGCTCCCGGCCCAGACCGCTGCCGGCACCGGTAATCACCGCGCTCCTTGTTTGATTGGCAACCACAGCAAACCTCCCCTTCTCCGCGCACAAACTCAAATCAGCAGCCGGCCGGCCTCCTCAACCCTTGCCGGGATACAAGCTGCCGGCGCTTAATTATTCATATTCTTCGGTTTCCCCTTTATTCTGAAATGGTCTCCGGGCAAAAGAACAGCGAAACGGACATAACCGGTGACAGCTCGCTTAAGCTTTCAGTGAGAGCAGGAGCAACAGCGGCAACGCTTGCTTTTCCCGGCGGCCCTTGATACGATGATCCTGGAAAATGATGAAAGGTTACCTTAATTTCAACTGATCCCAGAGAAGGAGCGGATACCGATGACCGCAGAGAGACTAAAAGAAAAATACCGTTCTTTTCTAAAAGACAATCTCCGTAAAAAGGTCGATTTTTCCCAAACAGACCAGTTCAGGGCGATCCCGCCGCCCCCCGTGGAAAAGCCTCCGAAAGCAAATGCCCTGACCATAGATCTTACCGGCCCGGAAACAGGCTGGCCCGGCCTGCCGGCTGTTGATCTCAAGACAGCCATCGCCCGGCGCGTAAGCCGCAGGCGGTTTTCAAACAAACCCCTTTCCCTGGAGGAGCTTTCCTTTCTGCTCTGGGCCACCCAGGGAATCAGAGATAACCCCCGCACCGCCAGAGTCTTCCGGACAGTCCCCTCAGCAGGCTGCCGCCATGCCCTGGAAACGTATCTCGCCCTCTTCCGGGTCCGCGGCCTGGAAGAGGGACTCTACCGCTACCTGCCCCTGTCCCACCAGCTCGTCTTGGAGCATACGCCGGAACAACTGGAAGACAGGGTCATTGAAGCCGCCCTGGGCCAGACTTTTATCGGCAGAACAGCGGTCACCTTCATCTGGACCACCATCCCGTACAGAATGGAATGGCGCTACGGGCTCGCCTCCTACAAAGTGATCGCCCTCGATGCCGGCCATATCTGCCAAAACCTCTACCTGGCCTGCGAAGCCATCGGCGCCGGCACCTGTGCCGTGGCCGCCTACGACCAGAATAAAGCCGACCGGTTGCTGCGCGTGGATGGTACAGAGGAATTCGTCATCTACATGGCCCCGGTGGGCCGGTACAGCTGACCCCGCCGTGGGACAAAAGTCACGTACCTTCTTGTCCCACTTTAGTCGATTCGGAATCTGGTACCGATTCATCCTACAGTACTCCGGCAATTGAGTGAGTCAAAGCCACTGCACCACAGAGACGAATCTCCCGGTGCATTATGATAATAATTGGGGATCCGCCCTGCTGCTTGCTGATACCTTAATAATGACAGTGCTCTTTGGCCCCTCCCCCGGTTTGCTGGACACTAAGATAAGATACTATATATTATCTCAGGAGGTGTGAATTATCGTGGCTGGGACTAGGAGAAGGTATACGGTTGAATTTAAGCGTGAGGCGGTAGCATTAAGCTATAGCTCTGGTAAGACCATCAAAGAAGTGGCAGATGATTTGGGGATTAACCGTAGTATGCTATCCAGGTGGCGTTCAGAGCTGGAACGGTTTGATGAAACGGGAGTACGGGCTGATCATCAACCGGAAAAAGGAATATCGTTTGTGCAAGGAGCTGAGAATGCAAAAACCCCAGCGTAAAGTAAAAAGAAAATATCCCCGCAGGAGAATAGTTATGAGAGCTAGAAAGATATTGTTGTCAATGGTTGTTGTAGCGGTTTATTTGATTGTAGCAGGGTGTGATTTTGCAGAAAAAAAAGATGTGGACCATATGGCAATAATACATGAAGCGGT
>JAAZIG010000019.1 GCA_012510325.1 Bacillota bacterium | reverse complement strand
TGACCCCGGCAGCGCTGATAAAAAGAGACCCCTCCACTATTTCGACATCATCGGGTCCGTAGACCCCCGCTTCCCGGATCTCCTGCAGCTCTTGCAGGCTCAGTACCGGTTCCCCCCCCGTTTCCGGAGCGGGGCTCACCAGAAGGTAAACATTCAGGCAGAGCGACAAGATCAGCAGTACCAGGAGCATTTGCGGCGTAGTGGGCGCATAGGTTCTCTTTTCCCTCATCGATTCGGTCTCCTCATCCAAGCAGTTATGTTAATTCAATTAGACATATTTAGGCAAATTCCTGCCTATATCCCGATAAAGAAAGAAAAATTTTTAACTATAAACAGATGTTGGATCCCCAAAGAAGGTGCTGCCAAATCCCGTCACCCGCCGCCCTCTTGGATCCCGGCGATCAAAGACTTGACCAGCTCTCTCAACAGCCCGCCAAAATCCTCTGCCGGGCAGCCTGGAGACCGCAAAACGCTCCGGTGTCTCTCCAGAGCGATGGCGCCGTCACGCAGGCGCTTCCGGACAGTCTGCACGCTGTAGAGACAGGGAAGCAGATGCTCCCCCGGCAGCAGGATGCTCGAGCGCTTAGCCCCATTTCCCGACGCAGCGACACTGACAATGGCTTGAGGGTTGAAGTAGCTGTGGCAGCCGTCGTTTTTACCCACCGCCTTTCGGGTCTTCAGCGGTACCAGCACCAGCTCCGGCGAAAGGGGCAGCGGCAGCCCCTGGCGATATTGGAAAAAGTCCCGCTGATTCCGGCGCGCCGCCTCCAGATCGACGCTGTAGAGCCGGGCCAGGCGGCGCAGGTTCCATTTCACGGTGCGCCGGTCCGGAAAAACCGCCCCGGCGGTGGTAAAGATCAGCGTGGCGTTGGAGCCGTCCTCGTCGTAGTAAGGCACCAAAGCCGACAGGCAATCTTTGAAGCGTTCCATTGTCCACACTCCAGTACACAGTTATCCCGGCCCGCTCATCCCGGTATTGCCCTAAATTTGCGCGAACGGGCCTTCTCTATGTATTGCCTTCCCGCTTTTTGATACCCGCTCCACCACGCTGTCTGTAAAGCTCACCCGCTCAGCTGACCGCACCGGTCAGCCCGGCCCACGAAAAAAGGGAGGCCCGGTTTGAGCTATCATATGCCTCCCGGTAGAGAAATGTTATTGCCTTGAGAGCCGGATTGTCCTTACAGCGACATCTCTTCAATGATCCTCGCAGCGGCGGCCCGGGGATCTTCCGCTCTGATGATCGGCTGCCCGATGACCAGGTAATCGGCCCCCGCCTGCAGCGCCTGCGCCGGCGTCGCCGCCCGCTTGTGCGTCCCCAGATCGCCTCCCGCCGGACGGATCCCCGGCGTCACCAGCAGCAGCTCCGGCCCCAGCTCCCGCCGCAGCAGCGCCGCCTCCTGCGGCGAGGCCACCACCCCGGCACAGCCCGCCTCCAGAGCCCACTGCGCCCGCTGCAAAACCAGCTCCTCCACCCGGCAGGGGAAACCCAGCTCACCGATATCGGTCCGGTCCAGGCTGGTCAACACGGTCACCCCGAGCACCTTCAGAGCGGTTCCGGCGGCCGCCTCCCCCGCCCGCTCCAGGATCTCTTTGTTGCCGTGCACCGTCAGGAAATTAACCCCCAGCGACGCCGCCCGGCGCACCGCCGCAGCCACCGTATCGGGGACATCATAAAATTTCAGGTCCAGAAATACCCGGTGGCCCCGCCCGATCAACCGCTGCACCATCTCGTTGCCTCCGGTCAGGAATAGGAGCATCCCCACCTTGTAGAAACTGATTATCCCCTCCAAAGACTCCACCATCGCCCACGCTGTTTCAGGCTCCTCCAGATCGAGCGCGCAGATCACTTTTTCCCCGGCTTCCATCAGCCTCACCCTCCCTCGATTACTCTCAGTTTCCCCCCGATGTCGCGAGCGCCATCCCTCTCTCCGGCAGTCTTTTACAGGTATAAAATAAGCTGCTCCGACCAGAATAAATAAAAATCATACCGGGAGGTTATTCAATGCCGCTTATCCCCAATGAACCCTTTCGCCATATTGAAGGCGCCCGCCGCGAGATGGAGCGCCTTTTCGGAGCTCCCTTCCTGCGCGGGGAGCCCCGCATCGATCTCTATGAAAACGAGCGCGAGATTATCGCCTCCTGTGAAATACCCGGGTTGCAGAGCAAAGAAGACCTGCAGATCGAGATCGCCGAGAACATGCTCACCTTGGGCGGCACGATCAGACGGGAACAGGAGATCAAAAACGAGCAGATGCACCGCCAGGAGCGCTGCTGGGGCAGCTTCCGCCGCAGCATCACCCTGCCCGCGCCGGTCATCGCCGAGCAGTCCCAGGC
>JAAZIG010000186.1 GCA_012510325.1 Bacillota bacterium | reverse complement strand
GCTCACCTGAGAGCAAGAGTTGGTGAGCCGCGGTGAGCGCCGTGGACCGGATGCACCTGCCCGTGGACCTGCACCTCCACAGCACCGCCTCCGACGGCGCCCTCACCCCGGCGGCGCTCATCGAAAGGGCCGCCGCTGCCGGACTCGCCGCCGTGGCGCTCACCGATCACGATACCATGGCCGGGGTGGAGGAGGCCCACGAGGCCGGCCGCCGCTTGGGCCTCGAGGTAATTCGGGGGGTGGAGATCAGCGTCTTTGACGAAAAGCAGGAGATTCACCTGCTGGGCTACGATCCCCTCTATCCGGAAAAGCTCGAAGCTGTCCTGGAAGCAATGCGGCGCGATCGTTACCGGCGCATCGGAAAGATGGCCGCGCTCCTGCGCCGGCAGGGGATCCCTCTGAGCGAAGAAGAGATTATCGCGGAAGCGGCACCGGCGGCGCCGGGCCGGCTGCATCTGGCCCGCTTGCTCGTCAAACGCGGTTACAGTGCCGGGATCGGTGAGGCCTTCTCTGCTTACCTGAAGCGGGGGCGGCCGGCCTATGTGCCCCGCCGGACTTTGGAGCCCGCTCCGGCCATCGCCGCACTGCACCGGGCCGGCGCGGTCCCGGTAGTGGCTCACCCCGGAGTTGAAGGAAGGGCCCGGCTCCGGGAGCTCGTCGAGCTGGGGCTCCGCGGGGTCGAAGTCTATCACCCGGATCATCCCCCGGAACTGGTCCGCTACTACCGCCACCAGGCCGCCCGGATGAACCTGCTCATCACCGGGGGATCGGATTTTCACAGCGACCGCGGCTATCAGCGCAGCCGACTCGGCGCCATCACCGTCCCCTACCGCTGCCTGGCGGCGCTGAAAAAGGCACCGCGCGGTTTTTAGGAAAAATACTTCCATAGAACCGTTTCTAGTGGTAAAATGGCTTTTAGTTGCATTTTCAAGGGAGGGCAGTTGATGCCAGAAAAGCTAACCTTCACCCTGCAAATTTTTTTCCTGGGCTTTTCAGTGGTGCTGGTGGTTCTATTTTTCCTTTACGCGCTCATCGAACTGACCAACCGCTTGAGGGAGGGTCTCACGGCGCCGCCGCCGGAGCGCACGCCGCCGCCTTCCTCTGCCGAACCGGACCGCCTGCCGCCCGCTGTGGCCGCCGCCATCACCGCGGCAGTCAACTGCTACCGGGAAAACGCCTCGGAAAGTCGGGGGCCCGTGCGGATCCGGATCATCCCTCCGCAGAGCGGGGGATCGTCCTGGGTCGCGGCCGGGCGGAGAGCCCTCCTCGAAAACAGCACTCTCTGGGAAAGGTTAAGGAGGAACTAGGAACTTGAAGAAGTATAAGGTAACTGTCGACGGCCAAACGTACACCGTGATCGTAGAAGAGATCGCTGCAGGGGAACACCCGTCCGGCGAAACCGGGGCGCCCGCTGCCGCACCGGCGCCCCCTCAGCGCAGCACCGCCCCCAAAGCGCCGCCTCCGCAGGAGAGCGCCGCTCCGCAAAAGAGTGCTCCGGCCGCCGCGGCGGCGCTGACCGTGAATTCGCCGATGCCCGGGGAGATCCTCGAGGTGGCGGTCAAACCGGGAGAGACGGTCAATGAAGGAGACGTCTTGCTGATCCTGGAAGCGATGAAGATGGAAAACGAGATCACCGCCCCCCGGGGGGGGACGGTCAGCGCAGTGCGGATCAAGGCCGGCGATACCGTCGGCAGCGGCGATCCCCTGGTGGAGATCGCTTAAACGCTCTCCGGTTGCGCGTTCTCAGTTGAAGGGAGTCTATACTATATATGGGAGCACTGATTGGCGAATTTATTCAAAGTACCGGTTTTTACCACCTGACCCTGCCCGAGCTCGGCATGATCGCCATCGCCTGCATTCTGCTCTATCTGGGCATCGTCAAGAAGTATGAGCCGCTGCTGCTGATCCCCATCAGCTTCGGCATCCTTCTGGTGAACTTTCCCCTGAGCGGCCTGCTGCAGCCGGAAGGGCAGGGGGTCGTGGGGGGGCTTCTCTACTACCTCTCCCGCGGTCTGGAGCTGGGGATCTACCCGCCGCTCATCTTTTTGGGGATCGGCGCCATGACCGACTTCGGCCCGCTCATCGCCAATCCGGTGACGCTGCTCCTCGGAGCGGCCGCCCAGCTGGGTATCTTCACCACCTTTACCGGAGCCTATTTCCTGGGTTTTACCGCCAAGCAATCCGGCGCCATCGGCATCATCGGAGGTGCGGACGGCCCAACGGCCATCTTTGTGGCCAACCATCTCGCCCCGGAGCTGTTGGGTTCCATCGCCATCGCCGCATATTCGTACATGGCCCTGGTGCCGATCATCCAACCGCCCATCATGAAGCTGTTAACCACCAAGCGCGAACGCGAAACGGTGATGACGCAGCTGCGCCCCGTCAGCAAAACAGAAAAGATTCTCTTTCCCATCGTCGTCGTTATCCTCACCGGACTGCTGCTGCCGGCAGCGGTGCCCCTGCTGGGAATGCTCATGTTCGGCAACCTGCTCCGCGAAAGCGGAGTCACCGAACGACTGAGCAAAACCGCGCAGCTGGAGCTGAACAATATTATCGTCATCTTTCTGGGGCTCTCCGTGGGGGCCAAAGCGACGGCCGAATATTTTCTAACCTGGAACACCATCCTGATCATCGTCCTCGGGCTGGCCGCCTTCGCCCTGGGCACCGCCGGGGGAGTGCTCATGGGCAAGCTCCTCTACCTGCTCAGCGGGGGCAAGATCAACCCCCTCATCGGTTCCGCCGGGGTCTCCGCCGTGCCGATGGCCGCCCGGGTATCTCAGGCTGTGGGCAAGGAAGCAAACCCAAACAACTATCTGCTCATGCATGCGATGGGGCCGAATGTAGCCGGTGTGATCGGTTCCGCCGTTGCTGCCGGAATTTTGCTCTCCCTGTTGGGATAAAGTGGAGCCTTACAAAAGTCTCCGGCCAAGGTAACCTTAATTACTGACCAGTGATCTTGCAAGGCTCCGCTCTTAGAATAACCCCTTTTAAAAATAATATACCGCAGTGCGCCTTTCTCCGGGCATATCTGCCCCTTTCCGGATCATATCTTGTACCGAGATCGATCCGGAGGCAGGCCCAAGATGATTCTAAAAGAACAGCTGTCAGCAGCGCTGCAAAACAAGTGGCTCAAAATCGGGCTGCTTCCGGTGATCCTGTCCCTGCTGCTCCTCTTCGCCGCCGCCGGCGATTTTCTCTGCCACCGGGGCAAGCTCTACCCCGGCGTCTACCTGCAGGAGATCCCTGTGGGCGGGATGAGCCTGGCCGCAGCCGCGGAAGAACTGGCCACCGGGTTTTTTTCCCTCGAGCAGATCACCCTGACGGGATCTGAAAAGGAGGCCATCGCCGTCCCCCTGAGCCGGCTGGGCCTCAGTTTTGACCGTGAAAAAACCCTGGAGCTGCTCCGCCGGACCGGGACAGGCTGCACCGGCTACCCGGGAAGGCTGAAAAGGCTTTTCACAGGAACCCCGCTAAAGTTAACCGGAGAGCTCATCGTAGAGGACACCCTCATGGAGCAAGCCCTGCGGGAGCTGGCTGAAGAGGTGGACAGGGCCCCGCAGGAGCCGTCCATCCAGGTACAGGGCGCCAGCGTGATCATCGAAGAAGGGCGGCAGGGGCGCTCGCTAAAAGTGGCTGAACTGCGCAAACTGCTGCTCAGCGCCGTCAGAAAGGGGCAAAACGAACTGCCGCTGCCGCTGGAACTGGAAGAACCGGAGCAGAGCACCGCTGCGCTGGCCTCCCTGGGAGTGGAGCAGGTGATGGTCTCCTTCTCCACCACCGTCTCGCCCTCCCTTCCGGGAAGAGTGCACAATATCAAGCTGGGTGCCGCGGCGATCAACAGCTCCCTGATCGCCCCCGGGGAAATCTTCTCCTTTGAAGCGGCCATCGGCGAGATCACCGGAGAAAGGGGCTACCGGGAGGCACCGGTTATTGTCGGCGAAGAGCTTCGCCCGGGGATCGGAGGAGGGCTCTGCCAGGTCTCATCCACGCTCTACAACGCCGCCCTGCTGGCAAATTTGGCGATAGTGGAGCGGCACAACCACAATCTGCCCATCAGCTACCTCCCCCTGGGCAGAGACGCCACCATCTCCACCGGCTGGGCCGATCTTAAATTCAAGAACAACCGGAACCACCATCTCCTCATCGGGGCGGAGCTGAGCGAAGGGCTGCTCACCTTCCGCCTTTTCGGCCCGCCTATGGAAGAGCGGGTGGAGCTGTACAGCACCGATATCGTCAGAACGGAACCGCCGGTGCGCTATGAAAACGACAAAACAATACCCCTGGGGAAAAAAGAGCTGATCCAGACCGGCAAACCGGGCTATTCCGTAAAGACCTGGCGGGCGGTCTATCGCGGGGAGAAAGAGATCTCCCGCGAGCTGCTCAGCCACGACCGCTACCGTCCGACCACCTCTGTTTACCGGGTTGGGACCGGCACACCCACCCCGGATCCCATCAGCTCCGCCGCCGGCCGGGCATACCTTTAAGGAAACAGTATAGCGCCGCCTGTTCCGGTAAAACTATAGCTAGAATCGATTGCCACGGAGGCGAAAAGCGGATGGATCCCCGTCAAAAAGTTCAGCATTGCATCAGCAGTTTTCAGCGCTCTGTATCCGAGCTCAGGGCAGCGGCCCGGGAGACGGAAAACAGCGCAGCCAGAAACGCCTTTATCTCCTCGGCCCAGAAAGTCGAAGAGTGCATCCAGCAATGCCAGATCGCCATCAACCAGTTCAAATAACCCACCACAAGAATGAGCCACAGGGACGGATCTCCCGGCTCATTTTCAGGGCAAAAGTGGGCCAGGGGGACGGATCTACTGGCTCATTTTGAGGCAAAAGTCCTGGCAGGACAACTGAGTCAAGGGGACGTTGACTTTGACTCACTTCTGAAACGAGATCCTGCCACCGCTGTCATGCTGAGCGTAGCGAAGCATCTAAAACGTTGCTGATGCATCACGCACCCATTTCT
>JAAZIG010000185.1 GCA_012510325.1 Bacillota bacterium | reverse complement strand
TATTCTCTGTATAAATCTTCAATAGCGATCATAGATCCTCCTTTCATCTCGTTAGTAGCAAAAAAACGGGTTTCGTTACAAGGTGTTTATAAAACAATGCAGTTGAAATAAACAACTGCATTCAAAATCATTCCGGTACAGGGCTTTTTGCACGAGGCGAAAGGCCCGGGTTATAAGCTTTTTAGCCCTTGGTCTGATCGACAAATGCAGCAAACCGTATTGAGCAAGCTTTGTTCGATAAATTCCCGGATTTCCCCAACACTTTCGTCCTTCACGGCTTCGCCCTTTGACGACATGATTGTTCCGGCAGCATTCCAATACCGTATCATTGGCCCAGGTAGGCCAGTGACATAAAAAAGCGCTCTTTTCTCAAAGAGAGCGGCTGTTACCCCCTGAGCGCAGCGATAAGCCTTTTTTCATCCAGAAGCAGGTCGAGGGCCTCCTCGCTGGATTTTACCAGCAGGTCGGCGGCGGTGAGTAGCGGCGCGTACAGGCCTTCGCTTTCCAGAACGGCTATCGACAGGGCCGCCACGCCAAACATGAGCACATCGTTTTTCCCGTTGCCGATACACGCGCAGGTGGCTCCGCCCACCCTCTCGACAAAGAGGCGTTTGTCCTCTCCGGCATTGTCGGTTTCGCAAATCTGCAGCGTAACCGGCAGCTCTCCCAGTTCCCGGGCAGCGGTTCCCTGCGTGTCGGAGGTGAGAACATAAAGACGGCAACTCTCCGCCAAGCGAACAATGCGCTGCTTCACGGTCCCTTTAATCACCCCATCCACGGCAATGGTGCCGTTGAAGTCCATGATTACATTTTCTATCGTCAAAGCTCCATATCCGGGAATTTCGAATCTCATGATCACCTCTCCTTTTTGCTCAGTCCGGCCGATTGCCGCATGAGCAGCATAGACCTTTCCTCTTCCTCTGACGCGGTTGCTTGCGCTCCCAATATTATGGCTTTGCTCTATCTAGCCAAGCTGTCGGGCAAACCTGTTGCTTTAAACCGCCGGCGGCAACTTAACCGCATAATGTCCGCAGGCTTTCCGGCATCTTGTCGCGGTAGCCTGGAGATAAGATCCTTTTGGGCTGTCCGGCCATGATCTTATTTTCTCATACCCCCCGCCACAGCCGTTGGTTTATCTGTTATCATTAAACTACTCACTTAGACTACGCCCGCCGTTAGGGGGAAAGACCAATGAAAACTATCGGGCTCATCGGAGGGATGAGCTGGGAAAGCACTGTGACCTATTACCGGCTGATCAATGAGTCGGTAAACGAAAAGCTTGGCGGTCTGCACTCGGCAAAGATCCTTCTTTACAGTGTCGATTTTGCCGAGATCGCCGCCAGTCAGGCGAAAGGGGATTGGGCACAAGGGGCCTCCATTTTGTCCGGTGCGGCGGTGAATCTGGAGAAGGCCGGTGCGGACTTTATTTTAATCTGTACCAATACGATGCACAAGGTTGCTCCGGAGGTTCAGAAGCATATCGGGATCCCCCTCATTCACCTGGCCGACGCCACCGCCGATGCGCTCATCAGCGCAGGGATAGACAAAGTGGCGCTCCTGGGAACAATATATACTATGACGGAGAACTTTTACAAGGAAAGGCTGATCGCACGGGGAATTTCTGTCCTGATTCCCGGCGAAACGGATGCCGCATTGGTCAACAGAGTGATCTATGATGAGCTCTGCCGCGGTGTTATTTCCGCTGAATCCCGGGCTCAGTATCAGCGGATTATCGAACAGCTCCAGGCCGCTGGCGCAAGGGGTGTCATCCTGGGGTGCACCGAGATCGGAATGCTGATCAAGCAAACAGATTCAGTGCTACCCGTCTTTGATACTACACAGATCCACGCCCACAGGGCGGCGATGGAAGCGATCGCTGATCGATGATCTACCGGCAAGCCGGTGAAAGTATCGCCTAATAATGATAACCAGGAAACGGGGAGCGCCCCGGAACCCGCCCGCGGTTTCCTTGCGGGCATGTTCGCTTCTGTGACCGTTCGCGGTTATTCCGGGTTGTACTGGCGGTCCAAGATCTCTTTGATCTTGCGTTCGATTTGATTTAGATCCAGGGCCACTTCCTTTTTGATGCTGGCCCTGAGCATCGGGCCGACCTGGCTGATGTCGTCAAAAAGGTCCTGCAGCAGCTCCAGAGCAGCCGCAGCCTCGAGGACCTCCTTGGGGGTTTGGACCATATTTTCGATAATAGTATGTTCAGTTCGCGAAGCGACAACGGGGTTG
>JAAZIG010000184.1 GCA_012510325.1 Bacillota bacterium | reverse complement strand
TCTCCGCGACGAGCCCTTTGACCGCACCCTGTTGGAGGAGCCCGTTCCCCTGGAGAAGCTCCAGACGGATGTGGCGGACAAAGTCACCCGGGTTGATCGCAATGCTATTCCGATGATCGATCCTGCCGAACGGATCAAACACTGCAAACAGGCTGAGCTCGGTTACGATACCGTCACGGCGATAAATGAAGCCCGCCGCTGCCTGACTTGTCTGGCGGGAGCTGAGCGCATCGAAGAGCTTTGCGTTAACTGTTTAACTTGCGTGCGCGTCTGCCCCTATGACGTCCCCATCGTTAATGTGGACGGGACCGTGACCATTCGCAGTGAGCAGTGCCAGGCCTGCGGTCTGTGCATGTCGATCTGTCCGGCTTATGCCATTCAATTCCGCACCCCGCTGATCGACGAAGCGGCCAACGCCATCGAGCCTGCCGTCACCGGGCTGCTGGAAAAAGCAAACAGTGCGCCGGCAGTGCTTGCCGTTACCTGCGGTTACGGGCCCTTTGCCCTTCCTGAGGTGACCGGTTATCAGGCAGCCAATCTGGCTATAGTGCGCTATCCCTGTGTCGGGAAGGTTGATACGCTGCACCTGCTGAAAGCGGTGGAGATGGGTGTGGACGGTATTGTCGTGCTCGGCTGCAAGGAAGAGGCTCAGGAGACTTGTCCGCACAAGGATACCATAGTCTGGATCAAGAAACGGATCGATTATCTGAACACTCTTCTCGAAGAGATGGGCCTTGGGGATGCGCGGATCGCTTACCGCGAACTCTCCTATGCCGATGTCGACAATTTCGGACAGATTCTGGAGGAGGCTGCGGAACAGTTCAAAGAGCTGACTCCGTCGCCGCTGCGTTAAGCGAATTGCCCGCCCCGGCCGTTTCTTGCGGAATCGGCGGCGGCAGTTAAATAAGGGTCTTGACGGGGCCGTTCCCGCGGGGGGACGGCCCCGTTGCAACTGATATGCGGCAGGCGGCTGCTTTGCCCGGAAACCAGCCCGGTTAAGGGATAATATTGTCACATTCTGGTAATAATATGGCAAAGCTTGTTTGCGGAATTTATCACGCAAGCAGGATTATCTTCTGGGGCGTAGAATATAGTGTACAGTAAAATTGGATAAATTAGTTCATGCAGGGAGGAGCGTCCCGGTCTTATCGGATCGACGCTGAAAAATCGTTTGTCCAGGGTTGCCTCGTCTCTTCGCAAACGGGATGGGGTTTTTCTATCTTACGGGTGGTGAAGAGCACCTGGCGGAATAACTTACGGCTAACTGGCGGTGAAAATTTGACACAGGGTATTCCGGAGCACATCATCGATGAAATCAGGCAGAGCTGTGATATGGCCGGCCTGGTTGGGGAGTATCTTGCTCTGGAAAAGAGGGGGAAAAATATGCTTGGCCTGTGTCCCTTTCACAATGAAAAAACACCTTCGTTCACCGTCTCGCCGGAGAAACAACTTTTTCACTGTTTTGGCTGCGGCGCTTCCGGAAATGTGTTTAATTTTGTCATGAAGATGGAACACCTTGAGTTCCCGGAAGCGGTCCGCTTTCTGGCCCGAAGAACCGGGGTCAGGATTCCTGAAACAAGGGGCGCCCGCAGCGAGGGAAGCCGGCTCAAGGAACAAATTTTTGCCTTGAACCGCCTGGCGGCAGATTTCTTCTCCGGGCAGCTCCGCCATGACCCCGCCGGCAGAAAAGCGAAGGCTTATCTTGCCAAGAGGGGTATCAACGAGGATTCCATCGAGTTTTTTGGCCTTGGTTACGCCCCGCCAGGGTGGCAAAACTTGGGGGATCATGCTCAAAAAAAGGGGATCAGCAGTGAACTTCTCTTAAAAGCGGGGCTGGTCTCTCCCCGCAAGAGCGGCGGTCACTACGATCGGTTCAGGGATAGGCTGCTCTTTCCCATCTGCAATTTGAGCGGGAAAGTGGTCGGTTTTGGTGCCAGAGCGATGGATGAGGAAGATAAAAGTGTTCCCAAGTATCTGAATTCACCGGAGACGCCAGTTTTTGAAAAAGGTGCCTATCTTTACGGGATGCATCTGGCCCGGCGTGAGATCCGCCTCCACAAAACTGCGATAATCGTGGAGGGTTATACCGATGTGATCACCTCTTTTCAGGCTGGTATCAAAAACATTGTTGCTTCGCTGGGGACGGCGCTGACCCCGGCGCAGGGGCGTCTGATCCGCTCCCAGGCGGAAAAGGTGATCATCGCCTATGATGCCGACAGCGCCGGAGAGGCGGCCACATGGCGGGGACTGAAAGTGCTGCAGGATTCGGGCTGCCTGGTCGAGGTGGCCTCCCTGCCCGAGGGCAGCGATCCTGACGGGCTCATCCGGCAGCGGGGAGCGTCCTATTTTGAAGAGATCCTTAACCGGGCGCTGCCTCTCTCGGAATACCGGCTCGAGACCTTAAAGAAGCGCTGTGATCCTTCTTCCGAGGAAAGCCGGAAGCGCTTTCTGGAGGAATCGCTCACGTTTCTGCGGGAAATACCGAATCTGGTCGAGCGTGATATCTATCTCCAAAGGGTCGCCGAGGAGCTCGGCGTCTCCGAAGGAGCAGTGCGGCGGGAGCTTCAGCGGAGCCTTAAGGGACAAAAATCCTTTTCCGGTCATAATCTACGGATAAAGGTCCAGACTAAGGATACAGACCAGTTAAAGGCGCACCCGGCTGAAAAAATGCTCCTTTCCTTGATGATGCAGAGCGAAGAGGCTGTCGAGGCGGTCTCCGGCTCCCTGGAAGCCGCTGATTTTCCGGAGGGGCCGTTGCGGCAGGTTGTTGAAACAATTTTGAAATTAAAAGAGGAAGGGCGCACTGTTACTGGCGAAGTGCTGGTCGACTGTTTTACAGACAGCAATATTCACAAGATGATCGCTGCAGCTTCCACGGACCCGAGCCTGCAGGATCTGGAAGCCGGCATGCTGTTACGCATGGCCGGGGATTGTATTGAAAGAATAAATCGGGAAAAACTAGCCAGGCAACAGGAGTTGCAGCAAAAGATATTGAAAGAGATCGATCAGAAGAAGCAGTACAGTGATTATGATAAAAAATTACTTCAGGAGCATTTACAGGTGATCAAGCGCCTAAAAGGGGCTACCTATCGTTCCGGGGGAGGGGAGAATTTGCATGGCTAAAGAAATACAGAAAGTTGCATCCCTGAAAGATGCCCAGCGAGATCTGATTAGCCGCGGCAAGAGCAAAGGCTCTCTTTCTTTCAAAGAGATCACCGATAGTCTGCAGTCGTATGACCTTTCGGTGGAAGCGCTTGACCGTTTTTACGATCACCTGGCGGAACAGGGAATCGAAATAGTGGATGAAGCCGCCGGAAACGGCAACAACTCTGCTGTCAAGAAGGCGGAGAAGAAAACCAAAGTTGCCGAAGATACGACCAAGACAGATGGAGAGGAAGATCTTTCTTTGCCCGGAGGGGTGGCGATTAACGACCCGGTAAGGATGTATTTAAAGGAGATCGGCAAAATATCATTGCTCACTCCTGAAGAAGAGGTGGAGCTGGCCAAAGCCATTGAGAACAATAGCGAAGAGGCCAGACGCCGCCTGGCTGAGGCCAATCTGCGCCTGGTGGTCAGCATTGCCAAGAAGTACGTCGGCCGGGGGATGCTTTTTCTGGATCTGATCCAGGAGGGGAATCTCGGATTGATCAAAGCGGTCGAGAAGTTTGATTACCGCAAGGGCTATAAATTCAGCACCTATGCGACCTGGTGGATCCGCCAGGCGATTACCCGGGCCATCGCCGATCAGGCCCGCACCATCCGTATTCCGGTGCATATGGTCGAGACGATTAACAAACTGAACCGCATCCAGCGGCAACTGGTTCAGGAGCTGGGCCGGGAGCCCGCTCCCGAAGAGATTGCCCGGGAAATGAATATCAGCGAAGACCGGGTGCGCGAGATTTTAAAGATCTCCCAGGAACCGGTTTCGCTGGAGACGCCGATTGGCGAGGAAGACGACAGTCACCTTGGTGATTTCATCGAGGATCAGGAGGCGCAGGCGCCTGTAGATGCAGCGGCTTTTGAGCTGCTCAAGGAGCAGCTGGAGGATGTTCTCGATACGCTCACCTCACGCGAGGAAAAAGTGCTGCGGCTCAGGTTCGGGCTCGATGACGGCCGTTCACGGACCCTGGAAGAGGTCGGCCAGTTTTTCGGGGTTACCCGGGAGCGGATCCGGCAGATCGAAGCCAAGGCGCTGCGCAAGCTGCGCCATCCCATGCGCAGCAAACAGCTGAAAGATTATCTGGAGTAGAATGCGAAATAAAAGCGCTACGCGGCTTGACGAATTTGCATAGATTCGCTATAATCACATCAAGGTTCCTCAGTAGCTCAATGGCAGAGCGACCGGCTGTTAACCGGTAGGTTGCAGGTTCGAGTCCTGCCTGGGGAGCCATTTCTATGTACATTTCTCCCTGCTGCTTGAGCGATATCAAGGTGGATGACAAAAATAACCCATGCACTGCGGAGGTGGATCGAAAGCGCCGGTTAAAGCCGGCAGTAGGGATGCGGTGAAAGTCCGAAACGGCCAGTTGGCCCTCCACCGTTATTCCAAAGCCCCTAATTATAGGTTGCCCGACGGTGATTTCAGGATCTACAGCAATCTGCTGGAGAAGTATTTACGTCTGCCTATTCACATTTATTCGTAACATTCGCACGAGCAATCTGCACCTGGGATAATTATCCGGGGAATTAAGAACGCCTGCTGTCTGAATGATTTCCTTTACCGAGGGCGATGAAGGATATATTTGTGATATGGTCAAGTATATAGGGTCGAATCGGGAGCAATGGGATTGACGGTTGCTCCAGCCGCGGACCAATCAAGGGGGGATCAATGATGAAGGACTTATACCAGGATCTGCTGCGCTACTACTGTTTTGCAATAGGGAAGCTGCCGGATGAAGAAAATTTTCTACAAGCGATGAAAGAGACGGTTACTCCCGAAGAGCTGAGGGTTTTTTTCCTGTTGCCGTTTAACGGTAACATTTCGGAGCAGAAGTTGCTGTCCCGGGCGAAGCGGGCCGGGATGGCCACAGAAGATTTTATGAAGAAAGCTGATCGAATGGTGGAGCAGGGGATGATCCTGCGCTATAGCAAAGCGGGAGAGCGGATCTACGAACGGGGCAATATTGTTCATATGTCCGAGCAGCAGGTGCGCATCAAAGAAGATACCCCCCGCCGCCGGGTGTTTGCGCAATTAATGGACGCGGCGATCGAGGGGGAGCTTGGACTGACTCCAAACCGGACTCCTTTTTATCGGGTTTTACCGGTGGAGGAAACTCTGACGGGAGAGGTGAAGGAAGTCAATCTGGAGGAGGCGGTCAGCGATCCGCGAACGGTGCTGCCGCTGGATATCGCTTCGGAAATGGTAAGGGCCGAGCCGCTGGTGGCGCTGGCGGATTGCTATTGCCGGGCTTCCCGCAAGATTGTAGGCAAAGATTGCGGCCATCCGCTGGAAACCTGTTTGACCTTCAATGAGCTTGCTGATACGCTTCTTCAGGCCGGTCTGGCCCGCCGGATCGACCATGATGAAGCAGTGCAGATATTGCAAAGTTGTGAACGGGAAGGGCTGGTCCATTTTGTGGACAATGCTACAGGGCGGATCCGGTCGTTATGCAACTGCTGCTCCTGCTCGTGTATTCTTTTAAATGTGCTCAAGCGGGGTGGGGGTAACGCCGGCGGTCCCTCACGCTATCTGATCCGCTACAGCGGCGAGAATTTTCCGGAGTTGGCGCTCTGTGCGCAGCTCTGTCCGACGGGGGCGCTTTCACATAACGGTGCCCTTACCGTAGACTACAGAAAATGTATCGGTTGCGGGCTCTGTGTCAGCCGCTGCCGGGAGCTTGGTCACGAAGGGGTGCTCTGGTTGGTTCCCCGGGGAAAACATCCCCGTATCCATAAGAGCAACGCAGCTCTCTGGAAACAGATCACCCGCGAATCGGCGGTGGGCCTAATCGTCAACAAGCTCAAGGGAAAATAGCAGTAAAGAAGGGTTATTATCCACGAGGTCAGCATTGCCGAAAACATTCTTCATATTGTGGAGAACGCCGCCCGGACGAATAACCTGAAAAGGGTTGTGCGGGTGGTGTTGGAGATCGGTCAGTTCAGCGGGGTTGAACCGGAACTGCTCCGCTTTGCCTTTGCGGCGGTTAAAAACGGGACCGTTCTGGAGCAGGCGGAAATTGAGATAAAGATTCCTCCGTTACTGCTCTACTGCTGCGAATGTAGGAATGAATATTTGGGGGAGCTCGCTGATCTGTGCTGTCCCGTTTGCTTGAAGGAACAGTTCAAGATCGTCCGGGGACGTGAGATGCTGGTCAAAACAATAGAGGGAGAGCTAAAATGAATAAGAAGAAAAACAGCCCTCCGGGCGCAATCGGCGATCTGGATGAAGCTGCCGCCCGCAGGCGGCGCGTGATCACTCTGGAGCAGAGTGTGCTCGAAGAGAATGACCTTGTTGCAAATCAAAACCGGGCTTTGTTTAAAAGCCATGGTCTCTACGTAATTAACCTGATCAGCTCACCCGGTGCCGGCAAGACCAGCCTGCTCGTCGAGACGCTCCGCTGTCTAGAAGGCGAGCTGCGGTGTGCCGTGATCGAGGGAGATCAGCAAACGGCGCATGATGCCCAGCGAATTGCTGAGACCGGGGCACCCGTAGTTCAGATCAACACCTGCGGGGGCTGCCATTTGAATGCCGCCCAGGTGCGAAAAGCGCTGGAACATCTGCCGCTGGCAGCGCTGGACCTGATCCTTATTGAGAATGTTGGCAATCTGGTCTGTCCGTCGTCATTTGATCTGGGGGAGAATGAAAAAACTGTGCTTATGAGCATCACCGAGGGGGAGGATAAGCCGGTTAAATATCCCCTGGCATTTCGTCTGGCGCGTCTGATGGTGCTCACGAAGATAGATTTGCTGCCGCATTTGCGTTTTGATCTGGACCTGTGCAGGAGCTATGCCTACCGGACCAATCCGCAGATAGAGATCCTGGAGACGTCCGTGTTCAATGAGAATGGACTCGATTCCTGGATCGGGGCTCTGCGGAAACGAGTGATTCGGTAGCATAATATATCCCGAGAACCGTTGAACTGGGAAGCTGAAGGCGCCCTCCTTCAGGAGAGACCCGTTCTTTCTCACCCTCTTCTTCCACCTCCGGCTACCTGTTTGCCGACAATTTTCAGAGGTGGTGCAGGCAAGCTCTCGGGCGCTGCTCTGCGACATGGCCGCTACATGAGAGGTGCGCCTTCTGACAAAAACAAGAATCAAATCTGGCTAAGTTATCAGAAAAGTAAATATTGAGCTATTAGGTTTAAGAATAAGAGGATATTATCTAATTTAAGTCGAATGTATAGTAAAAATAGCCCGAGTATATAAAAATAACAGAATATACTTGGCAAGCAGAGCTATCTATCAAATAGTAAGGAGGATTCCGATGGGTAAACACTGGTACAAAAGCTATGACCCCGGCGTGCCGCATGATTTTGAGCTGCCGCCTAAAACGCTTTCCCGTTTCCTGGAAGAGGCCGCTGAGGAATATCCTGATAACGTTGCAGTTCAATTCATGAGCGGCCGACTGACCTATAGCGAGCTGAACAATGAGGTCGATTTGTTTGCCAGAATGCTGGCAGGAGTGGGGCTTAAGCCGGGCAGCCGGGTCGCGTTGCATATGCCAAACTGCCCCCAGTATCTTATTGCCTTCTACGGGACTCTGCGGGCGGGCTGTATCGTGACTCCCTGCAACCCGCTCTACGTAGAGCGGGAGCTGATTCATCAGCTGAACGACTCCGGTGCGGAAGCGATTGTTACCCTGAGCCGTTTTTATCCTCTAGTGAGAGATGTTCAGGATAAAACAAAGCTTAAAGTGGTAATTGCGACGAGCATCAAGGATTATCTGGGGACAACGCTGAAGCTTCTGTACACTCTATTCAAGGAGAAAAAAGAGGGCGATCGGGTAACGCTGGCTCCGGGTCATTTTTGGCTGCGGCATCTGCTTAAACAATATCGCTCTCATCCTCTGCCCAAAGTCAAGGAGGATCTGCAGAAGCCGGCCTGCTACATGTATACAGGAGGTACCACGGGGGTGCCCAAGGGGGCGGTCCTAACCCACGGCAATATTTTGGCCAACGCGCTGCAGGCGAAAGAGTGGTTGCAGCATTATGAAGAGGGGAAAGAGATCGGTCTGGGCGCTTTACCGTTCTTTCACAGCTACGGCATGTCCATCGCGATGAATCTGTGCCTGGTCTTAAGAGGCAAGTTGATTACGGTGCCTCAGTTCAAGACAAAAGAGATTTTGGAGATCATCCACAAGGATAAGCCGACCCTGTTTCCCGGTGTCCCGACGATGTATGTGGCGATCAACAATGCCCCGGATGTGGAAAAATATGATCTCAGCTCCATCAAGGTTTGCATCAGCGGGGCGGCTCCGCTGCCTGTGGAGGTGCAAAAACAATTTGAGAAGATCACCAAAGGCGGCCGTTTGCGGGAAGGTTACGGTCTGACGGAGACTTCACCGGTGACGCACTGCAACCCCATCTTCGGGGAGAACAGGCCCGGCAGTATCGGGCTGCCTTTTCCCGGGGTCGATGCAAAAATTGTTGATCTGGAGGACCCCTCCAAAGAGATGCCCATCGGGGAAAGGGGACAGCTGGCGGTCAAAGGGCCGCAGGTGATGCGGGGTTATCTTAACCGCGATGAGGATAATCGGGATATCTTTCACGATGGTTATATCCTCACCGGCGATATCGCGATCATGGATGAGGACGGGTATTTTTATATCGTTGATCGCCAAAAAGATATGGTTATCGCCGGCGGTTACAATATTTTCCCCAGGGAGATTGAGGAGGTTCTCTATACGCATGAAAAGATTCTGGAGGTTTGCGTAGCCGGGGTGCCTCATGAGTATCGCGGTGAAACGATCAAGGCCTATATCGTTCTCAAAGAGGGGGAGGCCATGACCGAGCAGGAGGTAGTCGACTTCTGTGCTGAAAACCTGACCAAGTACAAGGTGCCCAAGATTGTTGAATTCAGGGAAGAGCTGCCGAAAACAATGATCGGTAAAATTCTGCGCCGGGTTCTGGTTGAGGAAGAGACCGCCAAACAGGAGGCCAAGAAAAGCAGCTAACGGGGAACAGGAAAGTCAGGCGCGGCGGTTGTGATGCACGGGGCGGCCGACAAAAGGCCGCCCCGTTTTTAATATATTGGCAAGTTTTAAGGTTTTTCCCTGACCAGTGCGATCAGATAACTGGACTCATCGGTGCCCTCTGGAGCATGGTAGTGGTATTGTGCGTACTGGATCCCGTTATCTTCCCAGAAGAAAAGATCGAAGACGATCTCGGGGTTGTACGGAGCGACCACGCTCAGGGTGCTGTAGCCGAAGGAAGCCGGGCTCGGCAAAGGATTGGCTTCTTCGACGAGTTCGCGCTGCCCTCTTTTTTCCCGGGTTCACCGTGCTCCGGGCACCTGCGGAGCGGTTGGCCGGGTTCTCCGATGAGATTGTTGTATTGATCATATCAGGATAATGCAAATTCAACCAACGATCCGGTGAACCGAGGGCTCAGCGGGTTATTTCCAGATCGATGAAGGTGATATCCTGAGGATTGGTCTGCTTGTAGAAACCGCTGGCGCTGATGCGGCAGGAGCCCGGCTCCCTGGCGGTAAAGAGGGC
>JAAZIG010000183.1 GCA_012510325.1 Bacillota bacterium | reverse complement strand
CGAGCAACCCATCATTCATTTTCAGTTCCACCTTTCAATCCAACTTGCAGCGCTCATCTCATCCTGTTGTAAATGCTACAGCGGCTTCATCATCTCATTTAGTCTGGTCATGAACCCGGTATCACCTTCTATGGTCATTTTCTTCACATCTATCTTTGCGAGGTACACCTTAAAATGACGGGTTGCCGACACTAATTCTGAAGTAGGTTGGGGTAAGCGATCTTTGATTGTACGGGTTTCTGTGAGTTAGAAAATAAGCAGCGATCCAGTTCAATAAACACGGCTGTCCCGCAAACTTCATCCAGTGTAACTATATCATGTTTTTAACTAAATTTTTGGAATATATGGGTTATCTGCAGCGCCATCGCAATCGGAAAAAGCAATCTTGCTGTTTCTTGTATAATGATCCGGGGTAAAAATATAATTTGAACGGGGACAACGTGCCAACCGGTAACACGATCCGCATTTGTAGAACCTATCGTTATTTTAATCATATTATTCCCGGAGCATAAATAGCCCTTGTAGCGGCAAGCACTCAGATCAAGGAACTATCGGTAAGGTTCTGCGAAGACTTGTACCGAGCATTCACCGGAATTTTCTGTTGGACGAAAGCTGTCCCTAACAGGGGTGTCAGCGTAATTGGTGGGGGGGCCGTTCTTTTCGAACGATATCGGCTTGTCTCTATTGCTCCCCGGGAGGCAATTTACGAATACTGCGGTCCAGCGCTTCGGGGATATTTTATTCATACCCGAAAGCGCAAATACATATACTCTGTACAGGTTGAAACCATGCCTGCCGGAAGGCCGCAATCTTTGCCTGAACTGAGGACTGTTCGATAGTGAAATAAAGATGACTGCAAGATCCGGTAAACTTATGTTTTTGTTGCAGATCCCAAACATCTACACCAAGACGGGCACACTCTTCTCACAGTCTTCGCGGTTCTTCAGCTAAATAATCACGATGATGGCCACATATGAACATCCGCTCACGATCTTCTTCTAAATGATCATCAGGGAACTCTGGCATAACTACGCCTGAAATTCACCTTGTTCCGGTCTTTTTCCATAATTACACGATCTGAAGGGAGGTCCGATGGATGGATTATCTTGATCTGAACCTTGATTTAGATGCGGATCAGATCGCTCTGAAGAGGTCGGTGCGCCAGTTCGCCCGGGAGGTGCTGCGGCCGGCTGCCCGGGAGCTGGATCGGCTCACTGCAGAGGAGGTTCTCAAAAGCGAGCTCTACTGGGATACGCTGCGGCAGGCCAAAAGGCTGGGCTATCACACGGCCTACATTCCGGAAAACCACGGCGGGCTGGGCCTGCCGCCGTTGGAGCTGCAGATTTTCCTGGAGGAGCTGGGCTGGGGCAGCGCCGGTTTCGCCGTGGCGCTGGGGGTGGATACCATGCCGGCGACCGTGGCCGTGCTGATGGATGATCCGATGTTGAATGAAGCGGTCATCGCTGCTTACGTCAATGACAAGGAGGCTGATTTTGTCGGTTGCTGGGCCATTACCGAACCGGATCAAGGTTCGGACTGGGTTTCGCTGATCGCTGATGCGGAGGAGCAGCCCTATATGCAGGCCGATGTGACGGCAGTGCCAGATGGTGGCGACTGGGTGATTAACGGCACCAAGGCGGCCTGGATCTCCAACGGTCCCTCAGCGACGCACGCTTTGCTCTTTGTGCAGTTCAATCCCGGCGGCGGAGATGAGTTTAAGGGCGGTATCGCCGTCTGCCCGCTCAATCTGTCCGGGGTCAGCCGAGGCAAGCCTCTGGAGAAGTTGGGGCAGCGGGAGTTGCTGCAGGGGGAGATCTATTTCGATCAGGTGCGCCTGCCCGGGGAATATATGGTCATCGACGAGGAGCTTTTCCCCACCATGGGTGAGACGGTTCTCGCCTATGCCAACGCCGGGATGGCTGCTATGTTCACCGGTGTCGCCCGGGCGGCCTTTGAGGAAGCGCTTGTTCATACCAGGCAGCGGCGTCAGGGAGGTAAACTGCTCTGCGAATATGACAATGTGAAGGGTAAACTCTTTGAGATGTTCACCAGTATCGAGGCGGCGCGGTCGCTCTCCAGAGCAGCGCTGGGCTACAATATGCAAACCATGCCGCCGGCAACCCGCTATTCCATCGCCGCCAAGGTGTTCTGCACCGAAACTGCTTTCCGGGTCACCCACGAGGCGATCAACTTGTTCGGGGGCGCCGGTCTTTCCCGGGAGTACTACGTGGAAAAACTTTTCCGCGATGCCAAGGCAGCGCTCATCGAGGACGGCTCCAACGATCTGCTCGGTCCCGCCGCGATGAATGCAGTGCTGCGGGAGTACCGTTAACAGAGGAGGCTGGAGCTGCCGGTGTGCGGGGCCGATCTTGAGGCAGAGGATGATTTTCGCAGATGAATTAAATTTAGGGGGGTGAAAAGAGATGGGGGCTGTCTATGAGACTGGGGAGCAACTTGCCGAAGTGATCAGTGAACTCGGCCGACAGTTGATGGAGAAGCCGGAGATTCGCGAAACCTTTACCGCTGCCGGGGTTACGGTCAAGTTTGAGCTGACTGATCCCGATTGCAATGTTGTGCTCGATCCGAAAGCCGATCCGATCGTGCAGGTGGGCGATGGTGATACGGATGTTTCCCTGAGCATGAGCGCCGACTTCATGCATGATTTCTGGCTGGGCAAGACCGATATCATCAAGAGCATCGGCAATGGAGATATCGTCATCACCTTGGCGCCGCATATAGAGGCGGTTAAAATGGTGGATCTGCTGCCGCTGCTCCTGCCGGGGCTCGATATCTACCCGTCGCTGATCTAAAAGAGTCCGCGGTCCTGCTGTTCAGGGCTGGGAACGGCTTCCTTGTGGATCAGGGAAGAAGCCTGCCGGAGTGCGGCGCTAAGCGGCGGAATAACAGAAAGAGGGTGATTGATTTGACTGGTTGGCCTAAAGATGACATCGTGGGAATTCCCTTACACGATCCGATTTACCGCGCCTCGGATGTCGAAAGCTACCGGGAGATGGAGGGGATCATCTACAAGGATGCGCGCTTGCTGATCCATACCTTCATGGCTCCGGAAGAGACGATCCGGGATCTTCTGCCGGAGGAGCTGAGTCCCGGCGGTCTGAATCTCATCGTGGCGCTGATTGCCGAATATCCTGTGACCAGCCTGGGGCCCTACAAGGAGGCGGCTCTGTTTGTGACGGCCCAGTATGGGGATACCGTGGGGATGCACTGTCCGTACATGTTTATCGATGAACTGTACGGCGACCATTCCCTCGGCGCCGATCTGGCGCTCATTCTTGGCCGGGAATCGCTCGGTTTTCCGAAGACGTTGGCGAAGATTGAGCTGGCTGTCGAGGGAACCCGGTACACCGGCACCGTGCGGCGCAAGGGCGGGGAGCTCATGCGGATCGAGGCGGAGCTCGACGAGCCGGGTGATTTTCCCGACATGGGGACAATGATCAACGTGCGCTCCATGCCCACCCCGGCGCTGGACGGTTACAGCTATCGTGATATCTGCTGCACCAACCTGGAATATAAGCCATCCATCTCTATCGCCGGCGAGGGGAAAGTGCTCTTTCCAGCTTCTCATGCAGCGATGCGGAGTGTTCAGGTAGAAGAGGATCTGGCCTCTTTCTATACTGTGACTGACTTCTGCATCCCCCGCGGGGAGACCCTGGCGGTCCTGGAAGGGGGTGGCAAGTAAAATGTTTTTTGGCACAACGGCCTGGTTTACCACGTTCATGGATATGCTGAACACGGATAGCGACTATGCCAAAGCAGCGGTCAAATATGAGGGAACCTTGACGATCGTGGCCGAGATCAAGGGGCTGCCACGGCCGATTTGCATCTGGTGTGATCCCTATCACGGCAAGATCAGGGATTGGACCTTTATCAACGACCCTTCCGATCGGCCGGCAGATTATATCCTGACCGCCGGTTACGATGTTTGGAAAGCGGTCTGCCAGGGGCGTCAGGATGTGATGAAGGGAATCATGGCTGGCAGAATCAAGGTTAAGGGAAAGATGATGCAGCTGCTCAAGCAAACGAGACCGGCTCTGGCTTTGGTCAAAGTTATGCTCAAGGTACCCACGGAGTTTCCCGATGATGCTTTTTACCGCGGCAATTGAGGGGCAGATTGGCTTAGCGAAAGGCGGCGAAGGAGAGGTCGTTTTAAAGTCACGCTTCTCCCGCCGCCTTTATTTTGCTGAAAAAAGTGAGACGCTCAGGAAAGGGTAAAGCGATCTGCAGCGGTTTTATAGTTCTTCGTCTGTTTTTTGCTCGCTATAAGAT
>JAAZIG010000182.1 GCA_012510325.1 Bacillota bacterium | reverse complement strand
GGAGACGGGGGATGCAGAGGAAGCGGTCTATTCTTATCTCACTTTGGAAAAGCGGCTCTAGGAAAAGGGGAACCAAAAATATTATCTGGCGGCGGGCAGCGGAATTTCCGGGGGGCGGGGTCTACAACGATCTTGAGATTGCCGTTTATTTGTTGTATATGGCCATACAAGATGTTGAACCGCCATCGCTTATCCCAGAATCGAAATGCTGACAGGCTTTCTTATGATCTGAGCACAAGGCTGCCTGGGTAACTAATCTGAAAAAACCATCCACTATCGATTGGGCCGCGGTGCAGGCAACTGGTGATACGCCCGATGTTTTTAATTAATAATTTAATTTTGAGGGTGGGGTATCATAGCTTAACCAGATTGCTTATCGGGGGGTGATGCCCATGAAGCTCACTGAGAAACCCAATAGACTGATCAGGGAAAAAAGCCCCTATCTATTGCAGCATGCCTATAATCCCGTGGACTGGTATCCTTGGGAAGATGAAGCTTTTATCAAAGCAGATCAAGAGAACAAGCCAATATTCCTGTCTATTGGGTATTCGTAAGCATGATACAATTACCGACTTGCCATTGGTGTCATGTGATGGCCGGGGAATGCTTCGAGGATGATGAGGTCGCAGCGCTTCTAAATGAGCATTTTATCTCCATCAAGGTGGACCGGGAGGAGCGCCCCGATCTGGATCAGCTCTATATGAGCGCCTGCCAGGCGCTCACCGGCCAGGGGGGGTGGCCGCTCTCCGTATTTTTGACCCCCGAGAAGAAGCCCTTCTTTGCCGGCACCTATATTCCGAAGCACAGCCGCTTCGGGATCAGCGGAATGATGGAGCTGCTGCCTCGCCTGGCTCAGCTGTGGCGGCAGAAGCGAAAGCAGGCCCTTGCGGCCGGCGAGCAGTTGATGCAGGCGCTGGCGGAGCAGGGCCGGGAGGCCGGCGAGGCTGCGCAGCCCGGAAGCGCGGTGCTTCATGAGGCTTACCGCCGGTTGCATGACAGTTTTGACGAGCGCTACGGCGGTTTCGGCGGAGCCCCCAAATTTCCGGTGCCGCACCGGCTCACCTTTCTGCTGCGCTACTGGAAGCGAACCGGCGAGGTGAAGGCGCTGCAGATGGTTACGGCCACGTTAAGGAGCATGGCCCGGGGCGGTATTTGCGATCAGATCGGTTATGGTTTCCACCGTTATTCCACCGACGAAGCTTGGCTGGCGCCGCATTTTGAAAAGATGCTTTACGATCAGGCGCTGCTGGCAATCGCTTACCTTGAAGCGAATCAGACTACCGGGGAGCAGGAGTTTGCCACTGCAGCCCGGGCGATCTTTGAATATTTGCTGCGCGATCTGCGCACACCGGAGGGCGCTTTTTGTACTGCCGAGGATGCCGATACTGCAGGGGAGGAGGGGCTCTTCTATCTCTGGACCCCCGCAGAGATAGCTGCAGTCCTCGGAAAAGAACAGGGCGCTATTGTTGCTGACTATTTCGGGGTGACAACAGACGGAAATTTTGAAAGCGGACGGAGCATTTTGCACCGCCCGCATGACGATGAACAATTTGCGGCGGAAAAAGGGATCAGTCCGGCGGCTTTGCGCAAGCTGATTGAGGCAGCGGGGAAAAAGTTGCTGCTGGCTCGCAACAGCCGGGAACGTCCCTTCAGAGATGACAAAATTCTCACTGCCTGGAACGGTCTCGCTGTCGCCGCCCTGGCCCGCGGCGGCGCCGTACTGGGGGTACCGCTCTACACTGAAGCGGCGGAAGCGGCCGTCTCCTTTATCAGGGATAAAATGATCGCTGCGGACGGCAGGCTGCAGCGGCGTTACCGCGGCGGTGAAGCGGCTTTACCGGCCTATCTCGATGATTATGCTTTCCTGATCCGGGGGCTGCTGGAGCTGTACCGGACCAGCTTCAACAGCGCTCACCTGGAGGGAGCGCTCTCACTGAACGAATCGATGCTCGAACTGTTCCAGAGTGACAGCGGCGCGCTGCAGTTCACCGGTATCGATCAGGACAGCGGTCTTCCCGTCCTGGCCGATGCCGCCGACGGGGCGCTCCCTTCGGGCAATGCGGTGGCTGCTTTGAATCTGCTGCAACTGGGCCGCTTAACCGGTCGTGAGGAGTTATCGGAGCGCGGCGAAGCGATCATCCGCGCTTTTTCCGGGGAACTGCAGCGCTCGCCGGAGGCATACGCCGGGATGCTTGCAGCACACGATTTTGCCCTTGGTCCCGTCGCGGAACTGACTATCGCCGGTGAGACGGACTCGGCTGAAGCCGGGGCGATGGCGGATCTGGTGCGGCGCCAATTTCACCCCAACCTGTTACTTCTTCTACACCCCGCCGGCAGCGGTAAAAAAGAGGGTAAAGCAGCTGCTCCCCCTGTTGAGCAGGCGGTCCCCCCCCGGGAAAAGGTTACCGCCAGCCTCTGCCGTGAGCGCCGCTGTCTTCCTCCGGTTTCCACTGCCGCCGCTCTGGCAGCCCTGCTGAAAGAAGAGAAGCTCTAGCGGCGCCGGACATGCTTTCCGGGCGCCGGCCCCTGAGACACCTTTTGATTTCGGCGGATCATTAATGGGGCACTATTTTTAAAAATCAACCATCTGTGATAAAATCATTTTCAGTCAGATGATATTGGGAGGGATCGCCATGGGCCGGACAGCTCGATCCGCAGCATCCCTGCTGCGAATCATTTTGGTTGTCGCAACAATAGCGCTTTGTTCTGTTATGCCGGGGCAACTGATTTCCGTGAAGGGTGAAGGAGGGGAGGCCGGGGAGCTCTTTGTAACAATTATCCATACCAATGACGAGCATTCTGCGATGATTCCCCATTCCCCGGCGGTCGATTTTCGTCCTGATTTGCCAAACCCCACTGTCGGAGGCTACGCCCGCCTTGCGACGGCGGTGGAGGCAATCCGGGAACAAAAAGCGGCGGAGGGCGAGCCGGTTTTGCTTTTGTCAGCCGGCGATTTTACCGGAGGAACGCCTTTCGGCTGGCTTGTTCCCGAAGGGATTCCCGCCCAGATAGCGGTGATGCATCTGCTCGGATACGATGCCGCCGCCATCGGCAATCATGAGTATGATTTCGGCACCGATCTGCTGGTTCAATATCTCGAGGCGGCGGGTTATCCCGAAGCGAGCGAGAAAACAGTGTTGCTTGCCTCCAATACGGTTCCGCCGCCGGGGCATCCGCTGGCGGAGATCTTCCGGGAAAAACAAATATTTGAGCTTGAAAACGGGCTCACCGTCGGCCTTTTCGGGCTCATCGGGGAAAATGCCATCACCGTAACCAACAGCCCGGAACCGATGAAATTTACCGATCAACACGAAACTGCCGCCAAGATGGTCGCCGGGTTACAGATGGAGGGGGCCGATCTGATCATCGCCCTGACCCATTCCGGAGTCGACGAAGACCGCGAACTGGCCCGGGAGGTCGCCGGAATTGATCTCATCGTCGGGGGGCACTGCCACACGGCGCTGGTGGAGCCGGTCATCGAAGGAGAGACCATTATTGTCCAGGCCGGTTCCATGCTGGAATGCTACGGTTTCCTGGAGCTGGCTATTGATCCGCAGCAGGGGGCGGTGCGGTTGCGCAACGGTCCGGAGAAGCCTTCCCTGATTCCCCTTGACGACAAGCTTGCGCTGCACCGGCAGGTTGATCAAGCGGTTAAAGGCTATACCAGTGAACTCAATGCACTCATCGCCAGGCGGACGGGGGGACGCTTTTTAAACATCCTCGATCCGGTGACCCGTTGTGATTTTAATATTTTGGAAAACCCTTCACCAAGGGAATCCCCTTTGGGTAACTTTATCGCTGATGCGATGCGCCTGGTGACTTCACAAAAGATGGGGCAGCGGGCCGATTTTGCCATTCAGGCCAACGGATCTATCCGCGGCGATCTCATTTCCGGCAGTCTGGAGCATTCCTGCAGCAAGGTTTCCTTCTACGATCTGGCCGATCTCATCGGACTGGGGATCGGTCCGGATGGAAAGGCCGGGTATCCGGTGGTGTCGCTCTACCTGACCGGGGAGGAGGTGCGCCGGGCTCTCGAGGTGTCGGTGTTGCTCGAGCAGCTCCTGGGTAAAACCTTTTATCTGCAATTTTCCGGGTTGCGCTATGACTACAATCCTCGCAATGGGGTTCTCTTTACCGTGCCCGGATTGAATGTTCCTGTTCCCTCGACCCGGGCGGTGGTGCGGGCGGAACGCTACACCGGTGAGGGGCGCCAGGGGACGGATGAAGACAGCTACGTTCCCCTGAAACGGGGCGATCAAAAGCTGTACAATCTCATTGCTGATTCGTATATTCTCTCTTTTCTGCCCATGGCCGGTGAGATGGTGCCGCTGCTCAAGATCGAGCCGAAAGATAGCGCGGGCAATCCCGTTCCCGAGGAGGAGCTGGACAGTCTCATCGTCAAAGTTGACGGCGAGGAGCTGAAAGTCTGGCAGACGGTGGTCGAATATGCCGCCGCCCAGCCTTTGAATGAGCAGGGCGAGGCGCAGATCGAGCCGTACTACGCGGAGACAGGGGGACGGATCAACCAGGTCTCCTCGATCCCCTTTCTGCTCTGGCCGGCCTTGATCGTGCTGGGGTTAATCGGTCTGCTCATTCTGCTGATGCGCCGGAGAGCCCGTCGGAAAAGCGAACGAAAAGCGGTGGTGCCGTAAACCGGAGTCCGTTTCTTTGAGGAAGCGCAGCCGCAGGGTGCTTTCGGCCAGGTGCAGCGGGGGACCGGCCGGTTTGGCGATCCCTTTGCGGAAAAGGTATCTTCTCCCGGCCTGGGAACTCTGGGGCGCTGGAACAGTGAAAATGGGATATGGGAGGAAGATCAATTGGTTCAGCTCTGTTACGGCTTGAGCGGTCGGGTTTTTGTCATTACCGGGGGCAGCCGGGGGATCGGGCTGGCGCTGGCAAGGCGCCTGCTGGACAATGAGGGAGCGAAAGTGGTGCTCTGCGCCAGGAAACAGGAGGGGCTTGACCGGGCGGCGGCGGATCTCGATGCCGGCGGCAATCTGGTGGTCCTGCCGGCTCATATTGCCCGCGAAGAGGATGTCGCCACCCTTTTCCGGAGAGCCCGAGAGACGTTTGGCCGCGTTGACGTCCTGATCAATAACGTGGGAATGAATCTGATGACCCCTTCCACCGCCGCTGCGGGACCGGCCACGTGGCAAAAGATTATCGATACGAATCTGAACGGGACCTACCTCTGCTCCTGCAGTGCGGCGCAGATCATGAAAGAGCAGGGACGGGGAAAGATCGTAAATATATCCTCCATCGCCGCGCGGCGGGCCGCTCCGGGGATGGGGATCTACAGTGTGGCCAAGGCGGGGATCGAATCGCTCACCCGGGTGCTGGCCCTGGAGCTGGCGCCGGATAATATTCAGGTCAATGCGGTGGCGCCGAGCATGGTCAAGACCGGTTTCAGCATGCCCTTCTGGTCCAATCCGGAGGTGCATGAGGAGATTGTCCGGGGAATACCCCTGGGGAGGCTGGCCGAGCCTGCTGATATTGTTGAGCCGGTGTTGTTTCTCTGTTCGGACGGCGCTTCATTTATCACCGGGCAGGTGCTCAATGTCGACGGCGGCGCCACGATTCTTTAAGGATAACCTTCCCGGGGCTGCCCGGCAGGGGAGTCCCGGGATTTTGCACCCCTTGACCCCGCTGTTTTTGGCCGATCCCTCATCTTGTTGCCGTTGTCCCGGGGAGACTCTCACTCCGGTTTAATCCGGCTTCACCTTGTCCCAGCTATCTCCGGCTGATGATTGTCAAAGCATAGCTCAGCGGTAGTGTCAAAACATGCCGATGCTGCTTACAATATAGCGGGCCGTAAATCAGGCCGGCTTGCACTGCACTGTCGGCCCGATTCAAATCCGGCCACAGGAGGTGAAGCCAATGCCGACGATAATTGTTGATCTGATCCCGCGGGGCCGGCGCAACCGCCCGGGTTACCCGTTGAACCCCCGCTATCTGACCATTCATGATACAGCCAACACCGGAACCGGTGCCGGGGCCAAGGCTCACGCACTCTATCTGAAAGGCGACAGTGCCGCCTCCATCCCGGCCAGCTGGCATTTTACGGTGGATGATACTTTCATTGTGCAGCATCTGCCGCTCGATGAAAACGGCTGGCATGCCGGAGACGGGAAGGAGGGCCCCGGAAACAGAACAAGTATCGGCATCGAGATCTGTGAAAACAGGGACGGAATTCGCGCAGAGGCGGAAAAAAGAGCCGCTTGGCTGACGGCAAAATTGCTGCGGGATTTTTCACTGAAACCGGTTCAGGTCAAACAGCATCATCACTGGAGCGGTAAAAATTGTCCCCGGGTGCTCCGCGGAAGGCCCGGGGGGTGGGATTCCTTTTTGGAGGCGGTGCGGCTGCAGCTGCCTTCCTCCGGGATTACCCCCCTTGCCGGCAAGGCGGCGGTAACGGCGGCGCAGGCGCAGGAATGGGCCCGTAAAAGGCAGGCTCATCCCCGCTTTATCGAGATCGCTCCGGTCTACTGGAGCTGCGGTGCCCGTACCGGGCTCCGTCCGGAAGTGCTTTATGCCCAGAGCGCCAAAGAGACCGCTTTTGGGCGCTACGGGGGTGCGGTCAAGGCCTCCCAGAACAACTGGGCCGGCATCAAGGTGGAGCAGGCTGTCGGGGACAGCACGGCCGATTTTGAGACCTTTGTTTCGCCGGAGGAAGGAGTGCGGGGCCATTTCAACCATATGTGCGCCTATGTCGGGTTGAAACCGGTGGGTGAGCCCCACGGGCGCTACCGGGTTGTGCTGGCGCAGCCCTGGGCCGGACAGGTCTGTTTTGTTGAGGAGCTGGGAGGCAGATGGGCGGTTGACGCGGATTATGGGTTCAGCATTGTCCGCGATTACCTGAACGGACTTCTGGCCACGCTCCCGCCGCTCGCTGACGAACCGCCGCCGGAGCCGCCAATGACGCCGCCCGGTGAGCTGCCGGAGAAACCCGCACCGCTGCCTGAACCCGATCCGCCGGGGGTTCCTGAGCCGGAGCCCGGGACTCCGGAAAAACCGGAACCGGGGGAAGGTGCTTCTCCAGGCACCCGCCTTTTCGAAAGGCTGCTCTACTGTATCTATTCTCTGTTGAAAGGGATGACCGCCAGACTGGAGCGGAAAGTGTTGAAAGCCCCGGAAAGGGGCGGCAACGGCTGCGACAAAAGAAGGAGCGAGGCCCCGGGAGGGCGCTCCTGAAGCTGCAGCAGCGAAGCCGATCCCCCTGCCGCAGGCGGGTTGATTGGAAGTGGCGTTTAACCGGCTGAGGGGGCTCCGGCCCCCTCGCCCTTTCTTGGAATTGTCCGGTGATCCGGGTATGATCTGGCGAAGTGAGCCGGAGTCTTGGCGGGAGGAAAAGCGGCGGCGGGCGCTTATCTGTCGGCCGCGAAGAAAGGCGGCCGGCGGTTCGGCAGTTAAGGCGGCTTCTCGCGTCGTTCGGCCGGCCCGATGGTTCTGCCGGTTAAAGCAGTCTTTGCCCCTGCGCCCGGGGCGGGAGCAGGAAAATAAATAGAGCCCGGGGAATAAGGTAATTGTAATAGGGATGGTTGCCCCGCTATGCGGGAAAAGAGAAGTCAGTTTATTCCCGGATGATTCGATCTTATGAAAGAGGTGCTGCTCCTGTTTGCAACAGTCAAGCAGATCGCCGACATTATTGAAGTGCTGGCGCCGCAAGCGCTGGCCCTGCCCGGCGATCCCGTCGGCCTGCAGGTAGGTGCTCCGGAGGCAGCGGTGCGGAAGGTGTTGGTGGCCCTGGAGCTGGATGAGGCTGTTTTGGAAGAGGCGTCTTCCGGAGGAGCCGGGCTGGTGGTGACTCACCATCCGCTGCTTTTCGAGCCTCTCCGGTCAGTTGATGAGAGCGTTCCCCGAAACGCCCTTGTCGCTGAGGCGCTGCGCCGGCAGGTGGCGGTTTACAGTGCTCACACCAACCTCGACGTTGCTCCCCGGGGAGTTAACTTTGTTCTGGCGGAGAAGCTCGGTCTTCCCCGGGAGGGACGGCGGGTGCTGCAGGTTACCGCATACGAGCAGCTGCTAAAACTTGTCCTCTACATCCCCGCCGGGTTTGAAGAGAAACTGCTGGAAAGCCTTGCCGCCGCCGGCGCCGGTTCCAGCGGTCGCTACAGTCACAGCAGTTTCCAGGTCTCCGGCACCGCTACTTTTAAACCGCTCCGGGGGAGCACCCCTTTCACCGGCCGCCGGGGTTGTCTGGAGCGGGTGAACGAAATTCGTCTGGAGACGATCATCCCGGAATCACGCCGCCGGGCGGTGCTCAAAGCTCTTCTGGAGGAGCATCCCTATGAAGAGCCGGCCTACGATCTTTTTCCCCTGGCCCTTGAAGGGGAGCCCCGGGGCCTCGGTTTGCTCGGCACGCTGGAAAGCCCGCAGACTCTGGCCCAGCTTGCCGTACGCTGCCGCGAAAGGCTGGGACAGGCCGCGGTGCGCTGCTGGGCTCCGCCGGGGCCGGAGCGAAAGTTCAGCCGGCTCGCCCTTTGCGGCGGCAGCGGCGGTTCCTTGATCGAAGATGCCGCCGCCGGCGGAGCGGAGCTCTTTATTTCCGGTGATTTCCGCCACCACGATCTGGAGAAGGCCCGGGCTTACGGCCTCGGGTTAATCGATGCCGGCCACGGCGGGACGGAGCAGCCTGTTGTCGACTACCTGGCGTCATACTTGCGCTCCTCACTCCGCGAGGCGGGGCTGAAAACAACAGTGGCCGCCGCGCCGCCGCCGCCCCAGTGGCGCTATCTGTAGGGGTCGGCATGCTTGTTCAGGGTAGTGAAAGAGGTGAACAATTTGTCGTTAAAACGTTTGTGGGAACTGCAGGAGCTCGATCTGGCCATCGGCGCTCTCGCCGAACGGCTCGCCCAGAGCCCTTTTCACCGGGAAGCGGAAGAGGCTGCGGATAACCTGGTTCGGGTAAGGGAGGCCCTGGAGCTGGCGGAGCAGACTTTCAAGGAGCAGCACAAGAGGCTCAGAAGAGGAGAACTTGATCTGGAGACGATCACCGCCGAGTACGGCGGGCTGCACCGGAGGCTCTACAGCGGTGAAACGAAAAATGTAAAAGAGCTCGAGCAGATGGAGGTCAAGCTGCGCTCGGTTAAGCAGAAGCAGCTCACCCTGGAAGAAAAGCTGCTCGGGTTGATGGAGTCGATGGAGCAGCAGGAAGAGCTGATCGGGGAGCTGACTTCTCAAAAAGACGATGCTGATGCCGAGATGCACAAGCGGCAGCAGCTTCTCGATGAAGAGTTGGCCCGTCTGGGGAAAGAGCTGGAGAAGCTGGAAGAGCAGCACCGGCTGCTTTCCGCGCAGATCGAGCCGGGACGCCTGCAGCTTTACCGGGATATTTCGGAAAGATATCAGGGCCGCGGTGTGGCTCGTGTGATCGACGATATTTGCCAGGGATGCCGGGTCTCCATCTCGTCGGCACAGCGGGGGTTTCTTTATAATCCCCAGACCTTGGTCTACTGTGAAAATTGCGGCCGCCTGCTGGTACGATTCGCTGAAGAGAAAAGCAGTCCAGGGCTCGTTGAATAGAGCGGGCAGACGTTTTTCTTGAAGGGGCGCTCATTTAGAGGTATAATTATGTCCGTTACTGAAATTATGAAATATGTGCGGATAACGCCGGGAAGAGGGGTATTTTGACTGGGAAGAAAGTTAGGCGAAAGAAAAAAGATCGCCGGCAGCGCTGGGCGGCGATCATTGCCGGGATACTGGCCGTGGCCATGGCTCTCTCCGCCATCGCCGCTTATGCCAGCCATCTGCTGAACCGCGGTCAGGGGGAAACAGCCCCCCCGGAGCAGCAGCTTGATCTTGAAACGTACCGCGAGCACAGTTTAAACGAGATCAAAAGGTTGGAACAGTATATTTCTGAATACGGACCTGCGGTGGGGGTGCTTGGGGAGCTGTGCAGGAATTTCCGCCTGCTCATCCAGATTGAGAATGCCGGAGAGCAGGTGGACGAAGAAAAAGTGGCGGGGTATGAGGCTGCGCTGAAGGAGTACAGCCTTGATCTGATTGAGCTGGAGCCGGATAATCCGGAGTATCGGCTGCAGCTGCTTTACCTCTACAGGGAGCTCGGCGAAGATGACGGGTCCATCGCGGCAGAGATCGCCTCCTTGCAGGAGCTTCTTCACGAGAAACCCGCCCCTCAGATGACCCTCGGGCTGATTGAATTTATGGAAGTTGCAGAGCAGCCACAGGAGAGCATCGCTGAAGAGATCACCTGGTTGGAGCAGTATTTTGAGGAGCTCTCCGCCGGTGTCGGCCTGACCGCTACGGAGCGCTATTACTACGCCCTTTTGCTGGGTGAGCACCGGGAGGAGATCCCGGCGGCTCTGGAACAGCTGGAGATAATCCTGAAAAGTGAGCCCCCGGAAGAAGAACTTCACAATGCGGCGGAAAACTACCAGAAAACATTGCAGCAGCGGGAAGAGGAGCAAGGGGAATAATCTGTAGTCGGGGGATACTATGGAACAGAAAACCTGGCTCCACCTTTTGGGGGGGCTGCGCAAAAGGCTGGTCTGGATCTTTCTGATCGTTTTGTCAGGAGCGATTCTCTGTTACCTGTTTATCAACCAGATTCGCAATATTTTGCTTCTGCCTACCTTTACCCCGGATATATTTAGCTTTTTCAAGCTGTTTTGGCAGCAGTATCCCTGGAAAACGCTGCCGGCGGATCTGAAGCCGCCGGTGAACCTGATCTTTCTGACACCGGGGGAGGCGTTTATGGCCAACCTGCGTCTGGCGCTCATCTGCGGTGTGCTGATCACGCTGCCGCTGCTGCTTTACCAGGTGGTGGCAGTGATCCTGACCATCAGCAAAAAATCGCTGAAGGGTGCTTTTTGGCCTGTTGTCGGGATCTGTCTGCTTTTTCTCCTGGGACTGCTCTTCGCCTATTTCGTCGTCTTTCCGTTTGCCATGAATTTTTTCCTCAGCTTCGCCAGCGACGATATCGGTGCGGAATGGAGCATCGCCCGCTATCTTTCTTTTGCCACCTCTTTTCTTTTCGCTTTCGGTGCGGTCTTCCAGATTCCGCTTTTGTTCTGGTTTCTTGGAGCCATCGGTGTGCTTCAGGCTGATTTTTTGAGGCGAAACCGCAAGTTTGCCATTGTGATCGTGCTGATCCTTGCTGCGGTGCTCACCCCCCCGGATGTATTTTCCCAGATCATGATGGCGATCCCGCTGACGCTGCTCTATGAATGCGGCATCCTGCTGGTCACTTTTGCCCAGCGCAGGCGGCGCCGGGCGGCGGCGGTGGATGATCCCGTCGATGCCTGATTTCGAGGTCTTTACGGCCCCGGCTGACTGCCGGTTTTCAAATTATATTCGGCTCTTGACAAGGGTGGGACAGTAGTGTATAAATAGTTAGGCAAACCTAACTTATGGAGTTGATCGAGTTGACCCCGCTGCCGTTGAGCGCTGCGATGCAGGATTATCTGGAGGAGATCTTGAACCTGTCCGACCGGTTGGAGACGGTCCGGGTTACCGATATCGCCGAGAGGCTGAATCTGACCAAGGCCAGTGTCAGCCAGGCCCTCTGTCAGCTGCGCGAACAGGGTTTAATTATTCAGGAACGCTACGGACCGGTCAAGCTGACCGAACGGGGGCTCTACTACGGCCGGATTGTCAGGCGCCGCCACCGGGTGCTGAGCAGTTTTCTGACCGAGGTTTTGGCGCTGGACTTTGAAACTGCAGAGAAAGATGCCTGCGAGATGGAGCATGCTGTCAGCAGTGAAACGATCGAGCGGCTCGTTGAATTTCTGATCGAGGGCGGCTATTGCAGCGATTTTAACGATAACGATGGTGGAGCTGAACCCGATATAGATAGATAACTGGCTGCAGGTGCGGCCGGTTTAATGGAGAGGTGAGCAAACTGAAAGTGGTATCGCTGGTCGAGATGAAAACAGGTCAATCCGGGCGGGTAAAAAAGATTTATGGCGGAAGAGGGATGGTGGATCGGCTGCAGGCTCTGGGATTGCATCCGGGGAAAAGGCTGACCAAGCTGAGCACTTTTTTTCAAAGAGGGCCGGTGGTCGTGGAGATAGATCGTTCCCGGGTGGCCATGGGTTACGGCCGGGCCAACCGTATTCTTGTTGAAGTTGACGAGTAAATAGCCGGTTTGTCAAAGGAGCGCTTCAAGCGGATGTTAAAAAAGATAGTACTGGTCGGTAACCCCAATGTTGGTAAAAGCGTCCTCTTTTCGCAGCTCACCGGCGCCAGGGTGGTTATTTCCAATTATCCCGGGACCACTGTTGAATTTACCCGTGGTCACCTCCGGGTAAAGGGGCAGAGCTGGGAGATTCTCGATGCACCGGGCACCTACAGCCTTGAGCCGACCTGCCGGGCCGAGGAGGTTGCCGCCAGGCTGGTGAATACAGCCACCGTGGTGGTCAACGTCATCGATGCGAACAATCTGGAGCGCAATCTCTACCTGACCAGCCAGCTGCTCGAGCAGGATGTGCCCCTGATCGTGGTTTTAAATTTGATCGACGAAGCCGCCCAAAAAGGGGTGGAGTTGAATGTTCCCCGTTTGCAGGAGCTTCTCGGCGTTCCGGTGATCCCCACTGTGGCGATCAGCGGCAAAGGGTTGCCGGAGCTGGTTGCCGCCCTGCCGGAAGCCGGATGCGGTGG
Organism: Bacillota bacterium; assembly: GCA_012510325.1. GTDB lineage: Bacteria > Bacillota > Dethiobacteria > DTU022 > DTU022 > JAAZPQ01. The sequence continues at coordinate 910 of JAAZIG010000182.1, read as the reverse complement.
AGGGGAAACCCGTTCTCCTGAAGAGCGCTGGATCTGGATCGGCTCCATCGTTAAACAAGTGCAGCGGGTGACCCGGCGCCGCCAGACCTGGCTGGAGGCTCTGGAGATGGCCAGCATCCGTCCGTTGACCGGGATTCCTCTGGCAGCAGTGGGGCTCTATCTTACGTTTAAGGTTATTATTGGTTGCGGCGGGTGGTTGGAAGAGCTGCTCGAGGGCTACTTTTTTGAACCCTTTTACCTGCCCCTGCTCCAGTCTCTCAGCCAACTGCTCGGGGGGGCCGGTTTCTGGCACGATCTTCTCGTCGGCGTTCTCCAGGGGGGGCAGATCCACCTGGAAGAATCGATGGGACTGTTGAGCACAGGCATTTATGCCATCTTTGGCATAGTGTTACCCTATCTGTTCATGTTCTACCTGGCGTTGGGTTTTTTGGAGGACTGCGGTTATCTGCCCCGCCTCTCGGTGATGACGGACCGGATCATGCACCGCCTCGGGTTGCACGGCTTTGCGGTGATCCCCATGCTTCTGGGGTTCGGCTGCAATGTTCCCGCGGTGCTGGCCGCCCGCAATCTTGAGAGCAGGCGGGAGCGGCTGATCGTCAGCGCCATGCTGGCGGTGGCGATCCCCTGTGCCGCTCAGATGTCGATGATTATCGGACTGGCCGGCCGCCATGGCGGGGGCTATCTTGCAGTGATTCTGGCGACGCTCTTTCTCATCTGGGCGCTCATCGGCCTTTTCCTCGACCGGGTTTTGCCGGGCTACACTCCCTCCATGATCGTTGAGATACCGCCCTACCGCTGGCCGAGTCTAAAGGCACAGGTGCAGAAGTTGGGGATGCGCCTGCAGCACTTTCTGACGGAAGCGCTTCCCTTTATTTTCGGGGGAATTTTGCTGATCAGTTTGCTGCACCTT
>JAAZIG010000181.1 GCA_012510325.1 Bacillota bacterium | reverse complement strand
GATCTGCTTCGAATCGTATTTCGGGGATTATACGCGCCATTTCGCCCGCGCGGGGGGGCGCCATCTGTTTATCGCCACCAACGATGTCTGGTTCGGGAAGAGCATCGGTCTGGAGCAGCACGCACAGGTGGCCGCTTTGCGGGCGGCGGAGATGGGGATCGGGGTAACCCAGATTGCCAACAGCGGCATCTCCATCTCGTTCGACTACCGGGGCCGGGAGCTGATGCGCACGGGCAAAGGCGAGTGCGGCTTCCATCTCCTGCCGCTGGACCTGGCCGCCCGGCCCACCCTTTACCGGGCGGCGGGCGATTTTTTCCTGCCCCTGTCCCTTCTTCTTCTGCTCATCGCGGCAGCGGTGTCACGGAGCCGAATCAAAAACCCTTCACTATGACCAGCGGTGTCCCGGCGTCGGAAGAGCCGCTGACGAGATCGGCCAGACTGGCCACAACATCCTCCATCCGCCGCGGGGTGGTTCCCTCACAGGCTTCCTTGTCCGCACCGGGGTTTTGCTTCTGCTCCTCCAGCAGCTTCTCGATCTCGGCGACGCTTTTTCCCTTCTCCAGGTAGTAGTGGTCGGCCAGATACTTGTACTTGATCCCTTCCCGGTAGCGATTCAACCCCGCTGTTGCGGCGACGGTCGTCCGGGGATCGGCCAGTTCGTAGATCCCCGTGGTCGGATCGCGGTAAGCCCCGTCGCCGTAGATCATCACCTCCAGGTGAACTCCCAACTGCTCCTTCGCCAGCTGCTGCAACCCTGCAACGATGGCGGGACCCTCCCGCGGAGCGAGCTTGATCTTTTCGCCGGCGGAGATATTGCTGCCCAAAAGGCCCCATTCAGAGTAGACCGCACCGCTGTTGCAGAGCTGATCCAGGGTCAGGCAGCGGGGGTGATGAGCGGCGAGGAGGGCTTTCGTCCGGGCGCGGGTATGAATATCCGCGGCGATAACCCCGTCGGGGCTGTACTGGAGAATCCTCAGGGGATCGTTGCACAGAATGATCCGGGGCACCGCCCCCGCTTCGCTGACAATATCGCGGTAGAGACGCAGATAATCGATTCCGGTGACCGGGTGGGGAAATTCCCTATCCCCCAGCTCCTCTAAGGTGATCAGCTCCTGTCCCAGGGAGCAGGCGAAATCAGGATCGATGACTTGGTTGCCCACCTCGTCGTATGGAAAAGAGAACTGAACCACAACCTCACCCCGGGGCAGGGCCAGGGAGAGCCCTCTTAAGACAAGGGCAAACCGGTTGCGGCTGGCGATGGGAAAAACAAGGCCGAGCCTGTCTTCGGGGGATAGCTGCAGCTTTTCGCCGACCTCCCGGGCGACATCGGCGGTGGTGACATAGTTGTTCTGCGCCCGGGCGACCACCGATTCGGTGATGCAGACAATATCGCCGTCGTCGAGCAGCCCGTCCCGGTGACAGCGGATCAGCTGGTCAAAGACGGCCTTGACGATATCCATTCCGTGAACAATGAGCCCCATCTTCACCCCGAAGGCGAGAGGCCCGACATATTTCGGCAGTCTGCTCATGACACTCAGCGCTCCTTTCCCCGGTGGCCGGCGAGCTTTAGCGGATCCTGTTCTTGTTCCGAGAGCATCTGCTGCGCAGCATGATAATCGTCCCAGGTATTGATATTAAAAAATGATCGCTGTTCGGGATCGAAGCGCGTCACCTCGGAATAGCCGACCGGCCGCATCCTAATAGTATCATAATAGTCGATCACCTTGCACCGGCCCCCCTCGATGAAGCTCTCGATCGAAGCGAGGCTGGAGCGGTTGTAGAAAGCATGCAGCGGCTGGTAGTAGGAGCCGGTCCGGGGGACAACGGCATCGTAGTCCGCGGCAAATGCGGCCATGTAGCGAACGAGATCGAGATTGATGAAGGGCATGTCGCAGGCGACCACAAACTGGTACGGCCGCCCGGAAACGCTTAGGCCGGCATGGATTCCCCGCAGGGGGCTCTTCTCGCAGCCGGTGAGGAGATCGCCGGTCAGCTTCACCGGCAGACCGGCAAAGAGATCCTCGCGGTCGGTCACCGCGGTGATCTCCTCGAAGAGAAGGCTGAGTTGGGAGACGATGATTTCAATGAGCGGGACGCCGTTCAGCTTCAGGAGGGGCTTCGGGAAACCGAGGCGGCTGCTCTCTCCTCCCGCCAGAACAATCGCTCCTCCGAGCCGCTTGCTTTTCAAGGTTAACACCACCATTTTCTGGTTCTAAGAGTGCTGCATTAAGTTGCGCTGCTGCGGCCCCGTCCGCCCAGATGCACCATCCAGATGCAGAGCTCGAAGAGGAGCACAAGCGGCAGCGCCAGCGCTATCTGCGTCACCGGATCGGGCGGGGTCAGCACCGCCGCCAGGATCAGGACGACGAGCAGAGCGTACTTGCGCTGACGCCGCAGCTGCGGCGCCCGGAGCAGATCGAGGCGTCCCAGAGCCCAGGCGATGAGGGGTAGCTGGAAGACAGCCCCGAAAAAGAGGATGAACGAGAAAAACATGGAGATATAATCGCTTACGGCCAGCTTCGGGACGGCGCTGCCGGCACCCTGCTGCAGCAGGAAACGCAGGACCAGGGGCAAAAGCACCCGGTAGGCAAAGGCGGCCCCGGCACCAAACAGGGCGATGACGCCGCCAAGAGTGACCAGGCTGACTTTTTTTTCAACCGGCGTCAAAGCCGGGTAGATAAAGGCGACCAGCTGGTACAGGATCACCGGTGAGGCCAGCACCGCCCCCGCCAGCAAAGCCAGCTTGAACTGCGCCATCAACGCTTCCGGCGGGGAAAAATAGACCAGCTGCATCCCCCCGGCGGGTACCGTTAAAAAGCGGCGGAGCGGTTCCGCCGCGATAAAACAGGCGATTGAAGCAGCCAGGAAAGCCGCTGCCGCCGCCATGAGGCGGTAGCGCAGTTCGGCAAAATGTTGCAGCACTGTCATGGCCGCTTCTGCATTTTTGCTCATAGCGATGGCGGTGCCTCCCATGATCAACCGTAATCTCTCTGCGTTCTTTGGGGCAGCAGCTTTTGATCGGCCGGCAAAAAGGCACAGCTACCTTGACAGGTGTGGAAAACCAGGCGGCAATATGCTCCTAAGTTACTCCTGCTGCTCCGTCGAAGTGGTGGGAACTTCGGGTTTCCCCTTCATCCCGTCTTTAAGCTCCGTCACACTTCTACCGATGGCCCGGGCCAGCTCCGGCAGCTTGTTCGCCCCGAAGAGCAGCAGTATGGCCAGCAGAATTAATAGCAGCTCAGTCACTCCAGGTTTCATCTCTCTTGCCTCCTTTTGCTCGTTACTGCAATCGCCGGCGGTGCTCCTTCCGCCGGCCGCCCCTGTGCCGATAAACGGGGCACAGGGCTATTCGAGATTATTTGCTCTCCTCAGAATCCTCTTCATCCTCCAGGGAAAAAGCTTTGCCGACGTCGCTGAACGCATGCCTGAACTCCCGGATGCCGCGGCCGATAGAGCGTCCCAGTTCGGGAAGTTTGGCCGGCCCGAAGATAATCAGCGCTGCTGCCAGAATAACCACTATTTCCATGAAGCCGATGGAATTGCCAAAAGGCACTGACTTCACCCCTTACCAGGACGAGATCGAGCGTGCAGACACATAAATATACTTCTACACCATTCAATGATCTCCTCTCTTGCTATCATTAAATATCCTTAACCGGACCGCTCCGGCCGGCGCTGTCTGCCGAGCCGCCGGCAAGCTGCTACTCCTGTTCACGAGGGGTCAGCCTGAGAGCGACAAAGAGCGCCGGAGCCAGCAGAGTCACCCAGATACCGACAAGGCCGTAGCGTAAAAAGTAGAGGGCTGTCTGCACAGGCGGACCACCGAAAGAGAACAACGGTTTTAAACCGATGACGATACCGAAAAGCACCGCCAGGCCGAGGGCTGCTTTGAGCAGCTGGAGAGCCCAGTGCGACCGCGGGGAGGCGCGCACCTTCTGCTGCTCGATGATATAGCCCACCGCCGCGCCGGCCAGAAGCCCCATCATCTTGGCGATATCGTTCTGCGGGTGCAGAACCGTCAAAAGCACCGGAACGAGCAGGGCCAGAAAGAGAAGCAAACCTCTGGAAAACTGCTGCTCCCACCCTTTTTCCACAAACACGCTGCTCACCCATGCCAGGAGCAAGAGCAGGGGAATACCCATAACATAGCCGCCGAGGATATCGCCGGGGTAGTGATACCCCAAAATGATCCGGGAGAAGGGCGTCAGGACCATCACCACCAGCGTCCAGATCCAAAACCACCTCTGTCTAAGGCGCATCCCCAGATAGCCCCACACCGTCACTGCAGTGAGGGTGTGGCCGCTCGGGAAGGCGTAGCTCTCCAGCTGCTTCATCCCCTCGAGGACAGGGCGCCCCAGGGCGAACAGATCCTTGGTCAGGCTGCTGACAAGACCGGAGCAGAGCAGCACCGCTGCAGCCCAGAAACCGAGCGATTTGTTGAAACACCAGATCAGGATGCCAAAAAAGATCATGTAAAATTCATCTTCCCCGAGAAAGGTGAAAAATCTAAAGAGGTACTCCACCGGTTTGCTGGAACGAAATTGCTGCAGATAGTTGGTCATCTCCATGCTGCGACTCCAATCCCAATAGCGCCACAGCAGCAGCGCACAGAGCGCGACTACGGCCCAGCTAAAAACCAGCCAGAATATTTCCCGACTGCGCTGCGCAGAGAAGTACGGCCTGCGTACAGGGGGGCTCTCCATAAAAAGCACTCCTTTCAAAGGATTAGTCTGAGCCAACCAACGACACCATCATTTTCGCGGAGAGAACAGGACTCTTCTTCTTCTGAAATCAGCCGGTTCTGAGCAAACGTTGGATCACGATATCATAGGAGGTACGGACGGGGTCATCAGGTACACTTACGTTAACGACAGTGCGTTCTTCGGTAAAGAGAGCGTCGGCGAGCAGCTCCTCCACAAAGGAAAGGGTGACCGGACGGGCGGGGTGAGAAAAGTAGATGCTGCCGCCGGTCAGGCTCGCCTCGAGCAGAACCCGCTTCAGGTGCGGCAGCAGGCGCGGCTCATAGGCAATATCGGAGGCCAGCACCAGCTCGAAGCGCTCGGAGAAGGTGTAGCTGCGCCAGTCGGCGAGCAGCAGGCGGTAGCGATCCAGCCGGTGCAGCCGGGCGTTGGCCCCGCAGAGCCGGAGGGCGCGCTCCTGGAAATCTGAAAAGGTCACCGCCGCCCCCTGCAAGCCGCAGGCCACCCCCGGCAGCCCCACCCCGGCACCCAGCTCGAGGACCTTTTGTCCCTGCAGCCCGGGACCCTGCAAAAAATAGTCCGCCAGCCCCCGCGCCGCCGGCCAGGCTTCAGCCCAGCAGGGAGTCTGGTCGGGATCGGCGGCGTCATCAAAAAGGGCTTCCAGATCGGCGGCGATATAAAGAGGCAGGCTTCTCCGGGCAAGCTCCACCTGAATCAACCTGGTCTCAAAGGGGCCGCTCATGTTTCGCTGCCGGGATTTTCCCGGCTCTCCGCCTCCACCAGGATCGCCCGGGCCCGGGGGAGCAGCGGTGCAGGGACATAGATATCGATCTCATAGGCCTGCCCGGTGATGACGCGCATCCCTCCGGCGAGGGGATCGTGCTCCTGCCGCCGCGCCGGGATCGCCGCCGTCTCCAGGAGACCGCAGACAATACCGGCCTCCAGATCATCGTACGCCTGCATCAGAAAAGCCCATCCTTCCATGGGGATCAAATCCTTTTTCTTTGAATTCGGCAAATTCCCCACACTTCCTCTTTTTGTCGCTTCCTGCGCTCACCTTCAATATACCCTCCGGCGGCACCGGTTATTGACGGTGCCGCCGATAAAACTTATGATCAGGACGAGGAGCGAACAGCTGTGAGCAAAAGACTGAGGAATCTAGGAGAGCTGGCTGAGGCGGCGGGCCTGAAAGTGGCGGGAATGGCCCCCGCCGAGCCGGAAACTGCGCTGTTGCCCCGGCTGCAGCGGCGCACCGAGGAGGGACGGGTCACCCCCTTCGAAGAGCGGGATCCGGCGGTGCGGCTCGCTCCGGAAAGGCTCCTGCCGGGCTGCCGCAGCATCGTCGTCATCGGTCTGCCCCACAATTCTCCGGAAAGCCACCTCCTCCCGGAGGGGCCCGGACCGCGGGGAAAGGTGGCCCGCTGCGCTCTCGGTCCCGACTATCACCTGCTCCTGAAAACCCGGGCGGAAAGGCTGCTGGAGCTAATTGAAAAAGAACTTTCCGGAGCGCTGCGCGGACGGGTTCTGGTCGATCGCAGCCCTCTGGTGGAGCGCGAGCTGGCCCGCCTTGCCGGGCTCGGCATGATCGGTGAAAACTGTACTCTGATCAACCCTGACTGCGGTTCTTATCTCGCCCTGGGCACGATCCTGCTAGATCAAAAGCTGGAACCGGACAGCCCGCTCGTGGAAAGCTGCCTCCGGTGCGGCCGCTGCCGCGAAGCCTGCCCCACGGGAGCGCTGCTGGAACCGTATCTCATCGACCCGCACCGCTGCCTCTCCTATATCACCCAGGCTCCGGGAATTGTCCCTGCAGCGGTGCGCCCTCTTCTGGGGAACCTTCTGTACGGATGCGACCGCTGTCAGGAGGTCTGCCCGCAGAACCGCCACCTGGAGGGCGCACCGGCGGAAACCGCTTCGCCGGAGGGTTACGCCCTTCTTCCGGCGCAGCCCCTGCTGCTCCCCCTGCTCCGGATGACCCGGAAAGAGTTTGCCCGGACAGTCGGCCCCACCGCCGCCGGGTGGCGGGGTAAAAGTATTCTGCAGCGCAACGCGGTCATCGCCCTCGGCAACAGCGGCGACGGCAGCGCCGTCCCGGCGCTGGCGGAGATCGTCGAAAAAGATCCCCGTCCCCTGCTCCGCCTCCATGCCGCCTGGGCTCTGGGCCGCCTGGGCGGGCGGCAGGCCCGCCGCTGTCTGGAAAAGCAGCTCCACCGGGAGGAAGAGCGCGCCGTCAGCGAAGAGCTGCGCGCAGCGCTGGAGCGGTGCGTCCCCTAATTGTCCAGGCCGCGATCCTGCATATGTTTCCGCAGCTGATCCGGCCGATCGGTAATGATCCCGTCGACTTTCAGATCGAGCATCCGCTTCAGATCGGCAGCTTCATTTACCGTATAGGCATTGATGCGGAAGCCTTTCTTGTGCGCCCATTCCACATATTTTTCATCGACCATCTTGTACTCGGGGTGAAGCTGTTCCGGTCTCAGGATAGGAATAAACCAACCCTTTTTCAGGATATGGTCGAGAACGGGATTGGCCGACATCTCGCCGCTGGAGTTGTACAGCAACCCCACGGGAATATCTTTGTCTTCCTGTTGCACCCTCAACAGGGCGATGGGGTTAAAGGAGGAGACGACAACCCGGTTGTGGAGATCGTACCTCTGGATCAGCTCCACCACGGCGCTTTCCAGACCGTCGGTCGCCGGGCTCTCTGTCTTTAGCTCGATATTGATCAGCATGCCCGGATCAAGCATTTCGACAACCTCTTCCAGCGTGGGGACGCGTTCCCCGGTAAAGGCTTCGTCGAACCACGAACCGGCATCGAGCCCCCTGATATGATCAAAAGTATGACCTTTCACCAGACCCCCGCCATCAGTGGTCCGATCGAGCTCATAATCATGAATCACAACCATCCGGCCGTCACTGGAGAGCATCACATCAAGTTCGACTCCGTGCGCTCCCATCGCTTCGGCGGTCAGAAAGGCGGAGAGCGTGTTTTCAGGGGCCGCCTCCCGGGCGCCGCGGTGGGCAAAGTTTAACACCTCGTGCTCACCGTAAAAATCTGCCAGGGGATCGGGAGTCCAGGTCCAGTAGCGGACCGCGATCACCAAAACCACGAGAGCGAGCACGGCGACTATCGCCGCCGCCAACCATAAAATCAGTTTTCCAATAAAACTGAGCACTTTTAACATCACCAACCATCTCCCTTCATCAAAGGCCTGCCGGTTGATCACAAGAATGCAGAAGCCGGTGAGACCGCAGTATTCGTCTGAATATGTTCGCAGACTTTTGCAATCACCCCCATCGGCACCTGTAACAGTATCTGTTTTGTGCTTAAGAATTTCTTGATCCGGGGAGATAACCCTTTTTTTTGGGCGAATGGAAAGAAATTATTTTAACCCCCACCGGCGCGGCTGCAGGGATCCCGGCAGGTAAACCGGAAGATTTATGGAATGAGAGTGAAAGAGCAACTGATCCCGGTGGAAAGAGGCCTGCCATTGTCCGATCTGCGCACACCAATCAAATCCGGTTTTCTAAAAAGTTTGCGGGTGCTCTGGTTTTTGACAAAGATCATCATCCCGATAACATTTCTATTGCATCTCCTTCAATATTATGATCTCATAGAACCGGCCGCCGCCTTCTGTGCCCCGGTCACCTCCTGGCTCGGGCTGCCCGGAGAGACGGTGTTGCCGCTGATGCTCGGCTTCTGGACCAACTTTTATGCCTCCCTCGGCGTGGTTGCCAATATGTCGCTGAGCGCCCGACAGATGACCGTCTTTGCCCTGATCCTCGGGATCTGCCACGAACTGCCCATTGAATCCGCGATCTGCCGCAGCACCGGGTTGAAAATATACCAGTCGATTCTGCTCAGGCTGGCGACAGCCTTCCTGGCCGGCTTTTTACTCAATGCACTGTACACAGCGATGGGGGGCTAAAAAGGATGGAAGCGGCGCTGACAATTCTAAAAAATGGCCTTACCGGCGGAGCCCTGACCGTCCTGCGAATCGCCCTCATTCTGATCCCCATCATGATCACCGTCGAGATCTGCCGCCACTTCAATATCCTGGAGCTGTTCTCCAAAAGGATCAGGGGGCTCCTCGACTTTTTAACCCTCCCCGCGGAAGCGGCGCTGCCGCTCCTGGTGGGCCTCTGCTTCGGGATCGTCTACGGTTCAGCGCTGATTATCGATTATGCCCGGGAGGGGTACCTGGAAAGAAGGGATCTTCTGCTCATCGGCATCTTTTTGAGCATCAGCCACTCGCTCATAGAAGATACCCTGATCTTTTCCGCTTTCGGGGCAAACCCGCTGATCATCGTTTTGGTCCGCTTCAGCCTGGCGCTTCTTCTGACCAGGCTGGCCGCCTGGGGAGCCGATCTGCTCGCCGGCCCAGGCGAGTCCGACCCGCTCCGGCGGGCGGCGGGGAAATAGCTGAAAAACGGGGCGTCCGGCGCCCCGCCGATCTTTTGCGGGAAAAAGGCTCGAGCCAAACCGGGGCGGTGCCCCGGAAGCCACCGCAGGCGATGCTAGATGCAGACGCTCTATCCCCAGTAGAGCCGGCGGCTCTACTGCTCCGGCTCCTCTGTCAGCCTCCCGAGGAGCCGCTCGATCTTTTTGCGCTGCTCCGCCGTGGCCTGGCGATCGATCTGGAGGGAAACGGCGAGGATATCCCCCTCGGCGGCGCCGGGAGGAAGCAGCTCCCGGGGCAGCTCCACGGGAATCTCATCATCGCCGCAAAGCAAGAGGGCCCGGCCCTCGGTGATGCGGTCAATTACCGCCCGCATAAGCTCACCCCCTTCCGCCCCCCGGCGCTGCCGGAGCTGCCGGAGGAGCACTCCACAGCGACGCTGCCGCCG